>JBLRWR010000005.1:0-26893 GCA_047921135.1 Candidatus Brevefilum sp. | reverse complement strand
GATCTTCCCGCGCCAGCGGGCGTAGGTGGCGTAGTCAATCTCTGTGCGGCGGGCGATGTAGGCCTGGGTACTGGGTGCAGCACCGCGCCGTTCTGTCAGCGCAGGTCCTGCCGTGAGCACAAAGGCATCCGATCCGGCGCCAGAGCCGTAGGAGGTGATCAGAATACGGTCACCCGGTTCGGCAATGTCGAGCACAGCCGTTAATCCCACCAGGCTGGCCCCGGCGTAGGTGTTCCCGATCACCGGTGAAAGCAGCCCAGTGTTGATCTGCTCGGGTTTAAAGCCCAGTTGTTTGCTCACCCGCCGGGGAAACTTCTCGTTAGGCTGGTGGAAGATAGCAAACTTGAAATCAGCAGGTGTCATATCCAATTCATTCAGCAGGGTTTGGCTGGCGGAGAGGGTGTGGTTGAAATAGGCCGGCTCGCCGGTGAAGCGCTGTCCATGCTCGGGATAGATTTGATGGGCGCGCCGCCAGAAGTCGGGCATGTCGGTCACAAAGGAATAATGGGCATCGATGGTCGCCAGCGCATCTTTGGCTGGGCCAATGATAAAGGCCGCCCCGCCGGATGAGGCTGTGTATTCGAGCGCATCGCCAGGTTTGGCCTGGGCGGTATCCATACCGATGGCCAGGGCGTAATCCGCCATGTGGGAACCCACCAGACCCATGGCGGCCACCACGGCCTCCGTCCCGGCTTTGCAGGCAAATTCCCAATCGCCTGCCTGGATGTGTTCGGATGCCCCGATCGCTTCAGCCACGATGGTGCCGGAGGGCTTAACGGCATAGGGGTGGGATTCAGAGCCGACCCACACCGCCCGCAGCGCCTGGGGGTCAATTCCCGAGCGCGCCAGGGCGTTGCGCGCGGCCTCAATTGACATGGTGATCACATCCTCATCAATGCCGGCCACGGCTTTCTCTTTAACCGGGCCAGGACGCGGCTCGCCATACCACACCCGTGAGATTTCCGTGGCCGGCAGGCGGTAACGGGGGATATAGGCGCCATAGCCCACAATACCCACCGGGCGGGCGGGTTTTTGGGCCAAAATGCTTACTGCTGTGTTTTCAGGATTGTCCATGGTGGTCTCCATTCCATTGCTTCAAGATCGCCCGGGCATGATCAACACGGATGATCTTATCCGCAACCATGCGTTCTACCAGGGCGTCGATTTGTGTGTCTGTTGCACCGGCGGCAATGGCCACTTGCCGGGCGTGCAGGCTCATATGCCCGCGTTGAATACCTTCTGTGGCCAGGGCCCGCAGGGCGGCCAGGTTTTGTGCCAGGCCAACCGAGACCAGCACCTCCGCCAGCGCTGCTGATGAGTCAATGCCCATCAGGCGCAGGCAGGCCTGTGCTGCGGGGTGGACCCGTGTGGCGCCGCCCACTGTGCCCACGGCCATGGGCATTTCCAGGGTGCCGACCAAATTGCCGTCTGCATCCTGTCCCCAGGTCGAAAGGCTGGTATAACGCCCGTCCCGGGCGGCATAAGCATGTGCGCCGGCTTCCACAGCCCGCCAATCGTTCCCTGTGGCGATGAGCACCGGGTCGATGCCATTCATAATACCCTTGTTGTGTGTGGCTGCACGGTAGGGGTCTGCCGCGGCAAAAGCCCAGGCCTGGATGATCCCATCGCGCACGGTCTCGCCGCTGAAGTCGTCAAAGGCCAGGTCAGCCGTCCGGATGGTGACGTGGGTGCGTGCCAGCCGCCGGTCGGCCAGGTTGCTGAGGATCCGCAGGAGGGCCCTGCCCCCGGTAATGCGCTCGATCATGGGTGCCAGCCTCTCAACGGCGGAGTTAACGGCATTGGCCCCCATGGCGTCCACCACATCATAGACCAGGTGCGCCACCAAAAAAGCGCCGATGGGCGAGTTCTGGATGATGCGCACGTCCAGGTCGCGGGGTCCGCCACCCAATTGGATCAGCACGGGGTCCACCCTGGCAGCCTCGGCCAACAGGGCGTCTTTTTCTGCCAGCAGTTTGTGCCGAGCAGCGGGGAGGTTATCCAGGTCCAAGACCTGGATCTGTCCGATCATCTCCGGCGGGTCAGCCTGGGCGGAGAATCCACCCGTCCCTTTAGCCAGTTTGGCCATGAAGGATGCGCCTGCGACGATGGAAGGCTCCTCAACCGCCATCGGCACAGGGATCTCACGGCCGTTCACCACAAAGTGGCGTGCGATCCCCAGGGGGAGGCTGAAGGTGCCAATCACATTTTCGATCATCCGGTCAGCCGATTCAAGCGTCAGCCCGTGCTCGCCCGTCAGGGCTGCTGCATCTGCTGCTGAAATCCCGCTTTCGGCCGCCAGGCGCTCAAGGCGTTCTGCGGGTGAGAGGTTGTAAAATTTTTGATGTTGTGTACCATTTGAAGTCATCGATACCAACTCCTGGTTAAGTTTTATCATGAATTTTCACGCTGAGAAAGGTCTTCTCTCGCGGGCAAATCAGACCTTTAATATATACCGGAAACTCCCTCCCAAAAGCTATCAAAATTTCAACTGGGGCAATCGCAAAGTCAAACATTCTTATTGTCTCAACGATCTTCACATTGTAAAAACCCCTTCCCGCCCTCCGGGCACCCTTCCCCTCCCGAGGGGAAGGGTCGGGGATGGGGTCTGTTAATTCAATAACAACGAGATTGCAGACATTTCTCCCACTTTGCGATTGCCCTGAGCACGATAGTGAACCTTACTCACGTATACACCCGTTGTGGTATGAGCAGGCTCGATAGAAACACAGGGTACGCTAATCATCATGAATACTTTCCTTGTTGCACCTTGTTGTGTTCCTGTAGCAGCGCCCGGCCGGGCGCTGCTACGTTTTGATCGCTCTGCTGAGATTACCAGGTCACAGCCCTATGCCGTTATCGGCAGGTACAGGTCGAAGGTAAACTTTGTGTAGTCTTTCTCCAGCGGGTTGAGCAGGTGCTCCAGCCATTGGTGATCGCCAGGGAGGTAAGGACTGTCTTCCCGCCAGCGGACCAGGGCGGCCCACACTTCAGTGATGTGCTCGAGGTTTGTAAAGCTGGTGACGGCATACAGCCCGCCCGGGAACATCACCACTTGCAGATCGTCTTCCGGCGTAATCTCGGGGGGCACGGCAGCCCAGACTTCATAGCCATAATTCGGGCTTCCTGATGAGGGGCTGGGGTTGTTGAAGCCATAGTGCGGGATGGTGTGCCCATATTCTTCCAGCAAGCCTTTCTGTTCCAGGAAGGCTTCCATTTTCCTGGCAGCGATATCCTCAGGCTGGGGGCCAAAGCCGTACGCACTGATCACCCGCATCGGGGGCAGGGTTTCGATTCGAACATTTAATGCTTCCATCAGTTACTCCTTGATTGATTTGTTGTTCTTGTGCACATGCGCACCATTAGCATAGCACCCTATTCCTGACACCCATTGTCAGGAATTGTAGTTATAATCAAACTTATTCCAGGTCATAGGCCGCCCCAAGCGGCAGAGAGGAGAAATTTCGCATGCGGGCTGACCGTTTACTGTCCATCCTCATGCTGCTGCAAACCCACAGGCGGCTCACCGCCCGCTATCTTGCCGCAGAGCTGGAAGTCTCCGAGCGGACCATTTATCGGGATATCGTCGCCCTCACCACAGCCGGCATACCGATCTACACCGAAAGCGGCCCGGGCGGCGGCATTTCGCTGATCGAAAGCTACCGCACAGACCTGACCGGCCTGCGCCCAGAGGAAGCCCAGGCGCTCTCAATGCTCACCATCCCGGAACCCCTGGTGGACCTGGGCGTTGATAAAGCGCTTAAGGCGGCTTTGCTCAAGCTGGCCGCAGCATTTCCGCAATCCGGGCGGGAAAATCAAACCCTGGCCCAAAATCGCATTCATTTAGACGCCACCTGGTGGTTTCATGACGAGGAACCCTCACCACATCTGGACACCATCAAACAAGCGGTGTGGCAGGACCGCTTGTTACAAATCACCTACCAGGGTGACTTCAACTACATCGGAGAACAGGTGGTGGCACCTTACGGGCTGGTGGCAAAAACCAATGTTTGGTACCTGGTATACGCCTACGCAGAGCGCATCCGCATCCGGCGGGTTTCCCGCATCCGCTCTGCTGCCCTGTGCCCAGATACCTTTCAACGACCGCCAGATTTCGATTTAAGCGCTTTTTGGAGCACGTGGTGTGCTGAATATGAGCATAACCGCCCCTTTTACGAAGTGCAGGCGCGGGTAGCCCCTGCGCTGGCCGAGCGGCTGCCAAAATTGCTGCAGAACAACCAGCCGGATTACCGCGCAACGCCGCCTGTGGCATCAGCAGCCAATTGGCCGCTGATGACCCTGCGATTTGAAAGCTTCGACGCAGCCCGCACGCGCCTGCTGGGCTTTGGCGGCGCAATCGAAGTCCTGGCGCCCCTGGCATTACGGCAAAGCCTGGCGGATTATGCAGCTCAGATCAACAGGATCTATGAGTCAGATCAAAGCTGATGTGTGACCGGCGGGGGCGAAGCAAGGTCAGCCAAAACAAAATAGACCCCGCATCAGCCTGGCAGCGAGCGGGGTCTTAGTGTGCGTTCAAAATCTACGATTATGCTGTGGGAGGCAGCTCGACAACCGATTGTGGGGCTTTTTCTTCAATCCCAAACAGCGCCAGTGTGGAAACCAGGAACAGCAGGCCAAAAATACCCATCAAGACGGTAAAGCCCACCCCATCCCCAATCGGCCCGCCGATATAGGCGCCGATCGCGCCAGCCCCAGCGCCTGCCAGGTTATGAATGCCAAGGTAGCGCCCGGCTTCCTGCTTGGGCACCAGGCTCGTGCCCAAAGCCCAGCTGGCGGAATAAAAGAACCCGGTGGCAAGCCCGATTAAGATGCCGCCGATGTACAGGATCGTTGTGTTCGGCGAAACAATGACTACAACCGTGCCAATCAGCGCCAACACACCACTCAGTGCGCACACCGGTTTCTTGCCAATTTTGTCACTGATCCAGCCGGCCGGGATGCTGGAAACAAAGATGGCCAACCCGACAAACAGCATCAATTGGCCGAACATCTCGCCAACATTGAATTGTTGCAGTGATCCAAACCGTTCCTGGAGGTAATACACGGCAAAGATGGATAAGTTTGTAGACCCCACCAGGAAAGCCAGCCGGTTGATCACCCACCAGGTGAACGAGCGATCGATGGCCTTGCCCTGGCCGCCAAGGCTGATCTGGACACTGCCCCACACGCCCAGGATAACGGCTACAGCCATGCCCAAAACCGCCACGGAGACCGTCAAGATCAGCGCTGAAGTCTCCGGCAGGCCTGTTGACAACCGATTGACAAAGTCAACTCCTGCACCAGAACCAAGGATGACCGCTGTGAAGGCGGCCGTCATCAAAACCAGGCGCAGGATTGGCTTCCAATCCACTTTTGCAGTCGGTTCTTTGACCGGTTTTTCTGGCGCAAACATGGTAATGGCAATTGAAACTAACACCACCGCACTGAGGGCAATGATCCCCGGCCAGTAATTTCCTTCACCCACCAGCCTGGCGATCACAAAGGAGACAAAAATCATGGGCGCTGGCAGTTCAAAGACGGCTTTGACACCAGCGAAAATACCATGCTTTTCTTCGGGGACAATATCCGGGATCAGCCCCTGCAAGGCGCCATGCCCCATGTTGGCTGACAGCATCGATAAGATATAGGCAGCAAACAGGAACCAGTACCCCGTCATCCCTTCCATGGTGGCCGCAATCACACCGATGAAGATATACACAAACACTTCTGCCACCCCGCCAATCAGGATAAAGGGACGCCGGCGCCCAAAGCGCGAGGTGCTGTGGTCCGAAAGGATCCCCACCAAAGCCTGGATCAGCACGGCCGTCATCAACCCCCACAGGCGAAGATTGCCCAAAGCCCTCCCTTTGACGGATTCATCAACAAACTTACTGAGAATGAGCGGCACAATCAGCGCCAGGGTTTGCGAACGAGCTGTGAGCGCAAAATAAAAGATATTGATTGTAAAATAGTCGTGCCAGCGAATTTTTCTGTCCATCAGCTATCCTCCAAATTGTTCATCCTAAACATGGTCAATGATTTCTTAACTCAACAACCCGTTTTTACGGGTTGGCATAGCTGCTTTCAAAGATCAAAATTACATCAATATCGACTGCAAGGGATAATTTATCTCCTCCCAGTGCATTATAGGTCACGTAACATAGCGCCTTCCATGTCGCGATCCACTTCCCAGGGATAAACGATAAAGGCATCGGTGATAGCAGCAAAATAATCCGGCCGATTGGTGCCAAACAGATTGCGGTAGGGGTTGAAGTGCAGCACGCAGGTATATGGGAAGCCGCCCGCAGCAGACACGCGATTTTTCACCGAGGTGATCGTGCGGCCAGAACCCCACACATCATCCACAATCAGGATGCGTTCGCCGGTAAGCAGTTCCTCCTCCGGGAACATCAAAAAATTTGGCCAGGCCAGCAAGCGCGGCCGCTGCATTTCCTCCAATTCGTAGGGAAAATCGACCGAAGCAACCAATAATTTCTGAATATCCATGGCTTCCGCCAGCATCCCGCCCGGGACGATCCCCCCGCGGGAGATCATGATCATACCGTCAAAAACGAAATCAAATTGCGGCAAGAGATGATCAATTAATTGATCGACATCAGTCCAGGTGAGCATTTCTTTTCTCTGTTGCATGTTTACTATTCCTTCTTGCTTGAATTTTTAATGTTCATCACCTGGCTTAAGATCACGGGGGGGCTGCTCACACTGGCATCCCCCGTCATGCGGGCATTTTCCACATTTAACACCCACTGGTAAAGCGTGGTGTAATAGCAAGCCCGGTAAAAACTGCTGAAGTGGATCCCCAAAACAGCCAGAACCCCGGCCAGCATCACCCCCACGAAGAGGGCCAGCAACCGCATCAACAAGCTGGCCGTGACCGGGTCTGCGATCTTCAACCCTGCCCACAGGCCGAGCGCTCCGCCCCCCAGGATAAGGCCCCACTGCACAACTCCCGCCAGCGGACGAATACCGACCAGGCCCGGCTGAAAACGGAGTAAGTGATCCCGTTCCAGCTGTTGAACCCGTTCGATCGCTTGCTTCAGCCTGAAGTCTTCCAGGGCGATGGCAGGCAGCATCAGGTAAGACGCGGTCAGCCAATCTGATTGTGCTGTGTGCGCGGGACGAAAAGCCAGGTTGAACAGGCGGATAATTTCCAGCCCAGGCAGGATCAGCACCCACAGTAAAACATCCTGCCAGTGGGCAAATTCACGCCTTTCCTGAGACGAGCCAGGCAGCTGCTGTTCGATCCAGATCAGGTCATCAAAGGCCAGGCAGGTCTCCACAGCCAGCAGCTCCCCCCAGGCCAGCAGACAAAACAAAAGCAGGATCGTGAACAGGCCTAATAAGAACATCCCAAAAGGCCGAATGCCCAGCAAAACCATCACGACCCCCATGGGGATGAGCCACAAGACGAGCAGAGCTACCCCACCCATCCACAGGCGGAGCCAGGGCTTTCGAAGCCTGGGGAACTTCATCGCCCGGGAAAAACAGGCGCTAATGAACCTTAAAGCATATCTAAGTCGCTGCACAATCGGGTTCCTGCAAAAAATTGATATTAAACATCTCTATTATAACGTGAGGATGGCCCAGCTGTCACCTGAATTTCCATCAGCAACCGAGCTCATAACAAGCTGGACGGGTCCACCTCGATGATCCAGTCTGACGGCTGCCGGTCTCTCAATAGCTCGGTGGGGTCAGGCCCCCGCAGGATAATCTGCCAGCGGTAACGGCCATACAGGCGGGTGAAGAAACAGGGCACCGGGCCGATCATCGTCACAGGCCGGTCCTCTTGTTCGATCCACCGCTGCAGCGTCGCGGCCAGGGCCAGCGCTGCTTCCTCGGCCATCTGCGAATCGTGGTGCCGATATTCTAATCTGACCAGGCGGGTGAAAGGCGGATAGCGCAACTGGCGCCGGTAAGCCATTTCCTGTTCGTAAAACTGGGCATAATCATGCCGCGCGGCGGTCTGGATGGCGTAATGTTCGGGCTGATAGGTTTGGACGATCACCCGCCCGCCCAAAGGGCTGCGTCCTGCGCGCCCGGCCACCTGGGTCAACACCTGGAAGGTGCGCTCAGCTGCCCGGAAATCCGGTAAATTAAGCCCCACCTCCGCCAGCACCACGCCAACCAGGGTCACCAGCGGTAAATCCAGGCCCTTGGCCAGCATTTGTGTGCCGATGAGGATATCCGCTTTCTGGTGGGTAAATTCAGTGAGGATGCGTTCGTGGGCACCCTTTTTACGGGTGGTTTCCGCGTCCCAACGCAGGGTTCTCGCACCGGGAAAAGTCTCTCTGACCTGCTGCTCAACCCGTTCCGTCCCCGTGCCAAGCTGCCGGATCTGCTGTCCACCGCACTCCGGGCAGCGTTGGGGCACCTGGCGCTGGTATCCACAGGTATGGCACAGCAGCCCGTCCTGCGCACGGTGGTAGGTGAGCGGCTTATCATCCCGGGGGCAGCGGATAACATGGCCGCACTCCCGGCAGAACACATACGTGGATGAGCCGCGCCGGTTGAGGAACAGGATCGCCTGCTGGCGCATCTCCAGGACGGATTGAATTGCGGTATGCATCTCATGGCTGAAGATGCTGCGGTTGCCAGCTTTGAGTTCCTCCCGCATGTCGACAATCGAGACGCGCGGCAGACCCAGATCCGCTGCCTGGCCTTCACCAGGGGGCGGAGAGAGCTTCAACCCCAATTTTCGGGCGTGATGGGCAATCACATCGCGGTGGGCCAAAATGCGTTTGGGAAGTTCAATATACGTCCAGCTGCCGCTCACCGCCTGGTAGAACTGTGTCACCTGGGGCGTGGCGGAACCCAGGATGATCGTGGCCCCAGACAGGCGTGCACAGGCGACCGCGGTCGCCACGCCCCGGTAATAAGGCAGCCGTTCTTGCTGGTCGTAAGATTCCTGGTGGCACTCATCTACCACAATTAACCCGATGTTGGGCATGGGCACAAATAATGCGCTGCGGGGGCCGATGATCACGGACAGCTCACCCTCCCGCACACGCTGCCAGGTATCGTAGCGTTCACCATCGGAAAGCTGGGAATGGATCACCCCCACCTGATCGGGGAAGCGCGCATAAAAGCGCTGGACAGCCTGCGGTGTAAGCGAAATCTCGGGCACCAGGATGAGGGCACCCTGCCCGTTAGCCAGGGTTTCAGCAACGGCTCGCAGGTAGAGCTCGGTCTTGCCTGAGCCGGTCACCCCGTGCAGCAGGTAGGGTGGATGCGGGCGCCCCTGCTGGGCATCCTCCAGGCCAGCATGAATGACCTTCCAGGCAGATTCTTGGTCCCGGGTCAGTTGGGGCGGCGTGGCGGGCACAAAGCTGAGGTCACCCAGCGGGTCTCGCCAGACCTGATCGACCACAAACGCAATCCAGCCCATGCGCTCCAGGGCTTTAAGGTCCCCGTTGTTCCCGCCTGTGCGCTGGTAGATCATAGCCGGCTCAACCAAATCGGCTTCATCGGCTAGCAAGCGCAGGATTGCCGCACGGCGTTCGTGCACTTTTTGAACCCGGCTCAACGCCCCCTCGAGCGCATCGATGGCGGCTGGGTCCCCTGCCAGGGCCACTTTGCGCACCGTTTTCGGGCTCACACGCGGCTGGGGCAGGACAGCACGCATGCGCAGCACGCCCTTACGGGTAAGCGAGCGGGCTGCCCCGCGCCACTCAACGTGCCGGATGGACGCGTCAATCTGGCGGCCGCGCAGCACGCCGCGCGTTTGCAATAACCGGATGAGCCGTTTTTCAAGCGGTGAACAGATTGAAAGGTCAATCGACTGCGACGAATCCAGCTCAACACGGACATCCGTGCGCTGACTCAGCCCTGTCGGTAACATCAAGTTGATGCAAGCACCGAGCGGGGCCAAGGTCTCCGCCGCCAGCCATTGGGCTAAGGCAAGCTGGGTTGCCGTCAGGGCTGGCAGGTCCTCAACCAGGTCCTCCACCGGCCGGGTTTTGGCCACTTCAGGGGTATCGATATAGCGCAAGACCACCCCCTGTACGCGCTGGGCGCCAAAGGGCAAAATCACCAGCGAACCAGGCTCAACAGCCCCGACCAGGTCAGAAGGCAGGTGATAATGATAGGTATCAACGACCTGGGGAAGGTTGATCGCCACCTCAACATATGCTTGCATAAGATGATTTTACCTTGAACGCTGAGGTCGTTGTAAAACTGGGCAGAGCGCCAGGCAATGCTGTTAAATAGCGTGAATCCGCTTACCAATCAACCCCATCTCTGGTAAAATACGCATTAATTGATCCTGCGCAGCTTTTTGAAGACTTCAGCCCGCTTTGGGCACTGCTGAACAGGAGATCACCGGCCAAACGCCGAAAAACAGGCCGGAATTTCTAAGGAAAGAGGATCCATCTGGGATGGATCAGAAAGTTTACAGTTGAGGTTTGAGACAATGCCAGTCCCAATCAAGGCTGGTACGGTGCTACACACCCGGTATCAGGTCACACAGATCATTGGTCAGGGCGGAATGGGGTGCATTTACCTGGCTGAAGACCTGCGCCTTGAAGGCCGCTTGTGTGCGGTTAAAGAGGTGGAGTACGACCTGGCCCTGCCCGAGAACATGCTCAAAGAAGCCCGCGACCAATTCCAACGTGAGGCAACGGTATTGGCGCGCCTCGACCACCCCAACCTGCCCAAAGTGTCTGACTTTTTCTCCATTCGGGACCGGGACTACCTGGTGATGGACTATGTGCCAGGCAAAGACCTGCGCCAACTGATGATCGAAGCACGCCAAAACCAAACCTTTCTGCCCGAAGAAGACGTTTTGGATTGGGCCAGCCAGCTGGCAGACGCCCTCAAATACCTGCACACCCAAGAAATTCCCATTGTTCACCGGGATATTAAACCCAGCAACCTCAAGCTGACCCCCAACGGCCTGGTTAAATTGGTGGACTTTGGCTTGGTGAAGGTGTTGGCCCCAGGCGAGGTGACCATCACCATTTTGCAGGGTCAAGGCACAGCGCTGTACACACCTTTAGAGCAGTATGGGGGTGATTCCGGCCACACCGATGCTCGCAGCGACATTTACGCCTTTGGCGGCACCCTCTATCACTTGCTAACCAACGAACCGCCCATTAACGTCCGGGACCGCTTTCTGAACCCGGGTTCTCTGCCCCGCATCCGGGATATCAACCCCGATGTGAGTGTGCGCACAGAACGGGCTGTTCACTGGGCACTGCAGCTCCACCCGGAAGACCGTCCCAAAGATATCGACGCGTTTGTCAAAGCACTGTTTATTGAAGATGCCCCCGCCACCAAGACCTTTCGCAGGGAACGTACCCAGCACAGGCTGGTCCGAGCCCCAGAGAAGGTCCTCATTTACCTGGTAGGTAGTTTAATGGTGATCAGTTTCCTGCTGACCCTCATCCGGAATTTTTAACCCCCCAATAACGAATTTTTCATTAAACTTCCCCCTCAGACCGGGGTTACCGCCGATTCCGCTGGGGATAGCGCCCTTCAGTGCGCATCCACCAAATTAATGCCCCAATCCAGCCGATCAACAATCCCGCTATCACAATTTCAATCACAAAGGACCTCCCGGATTGCTGGACCCAGCGCTTGGTCCCTTCCACGCCCAAATTCAGGTAAGTATAGGCAAGCAGTCCACCCACCAGGGAGGACAAGGCCGAGCGCAAACCCCAGCGTGAGGATCCCCACCACAGCCAGCCAACCAAAAAGGTCAGGGCACCGCCGACCCCCATCGCCAAAACACCAAAGGCCCAATCGCCCAGGGTGGGATAACTCACCGGGTCTGGCTCCGGCGTGCTGGTTGGCGTGGGTTGCAGGGTGGGCGTCACCGTCGGCGTTGGCATGGGCTCAGGTGTGGGCGAGATCATCGGTGTGGGCGTGAAGGCAAAAATGGACATGATCCCTTCCGGGGAAATATTAATTTGCAGCGTTTCAGACTGATTAGCTGGCGGGCTGCTGGCGGTGATCTCCATACCCCCCGCCGATTCAATCCGGTAGTTGAAGAAAGCCACGCCGCCAGAGGTGGCTGCCTCAAATTGCTGGGTGATGCCTGGTTCACCCGAGATGCGAAAATTAAACCGGACAATTGTGCCGTCTGGGACCACATTCAAGTTATGATCAAGGATCTGGGAGGTGCGAATGGTAATGGTATCGCCCACATTAAAGCTTGGCAACGGCGTTGGTTCGGGTGTTTGGGTGACCACAGGTGTGACGGCCTGATCCACATCTCCCGGATCCGGATCCTCGCCAGTCTCGCTCTCCGGGTCCACCTCCTCAGCTTCAGCCACCGGCGCCACCAGCTCCAAACGGATGATCTGGCTGGGGTTTGGCGAGGTCATCAAATCCAAATCATAACCAACGGCCGGTAAGGACACGGGCAGTGCGCCTGGTGGGTCGTATTCCTGCATCAATACCCGGGCAGCGACCTCCAAAAAGGCGGGTGCTTTACTGTATAACCCGTAATATGCCGTCACCTTGGAGATATCCGTTGCATCCAGGTAGGTCGGTGACCCCATGCTAAAGACGATCACGTTCTTACCCGATAATAGCTCAGGCTGCTCGCTCAAAATCCGCTGCAAGGCATCCGAAGCGGGGTGCAGTTCTGAAATATCAAGGGTATTAAAAATCACCCACTCCGCCGTACGAATATTGCCGTCGATCAGATCGGTTACATCCGATTCAATATTATCTAAGTATTGGGTCAGTTGGGAAAAAGAGTAGGAGGCCAGCCGATTTTGCAGAATTTGCCCTCCTGCCTGGGGACCGTACAGACCCAACAGCGCATTTGCCAGGGCATTGGTACTCACATCAGCCTCCAGCGGACACTGATCACATTGTAAGAGATTGCGCACATCGGTGAAGATCAGCACATTCTCGTACCACAGCGGTGGGGCAGGTAATACGGAGTCCAGCTCGAGGGGATTCGGGCTGATCAACGTCACAGCAGCCTGGGCAGCGTCAAACACGACCTCTTGCGCACTTCCCAAGTCGCCTAAATCACCGTTATTGAGCACCCTGTCAATCGAAAATTCACCATACTTGGCGTACTTTGCCTGCAAAATACGCAATACTGAGGCATCCACCCGCCGGGCAAAGGCTGGGTCCTCCCGGTATTTCTGAACAAACGACTCGATCGTCGATACCAGGGTTGCAAACTCATCAGGTTCACCGGTAGCCACAAAATTATCCACATACAGCATGTCATTGCCGGCCAGGAACGCATTCCTGGCCACCTGGCGGGCATCAAAATTGGAATCGTTGGGGTCAAAGAAACGCCTGATGGCACCGCTCCCCAGGTTGTCACTGATCAGCAACCCGCCAGCTTCTCGCCAGGAGGCCATCCCGGACAGGGATAAAACCTGTTGAATCGCATTCGAATCAAAACTGATTGGCCGGGTGGTGGCCCGGATATTGCCCTGGAAACCTTGATAGCGGTTGTGTGATACCATCAACGCATCCACACGGCCAGGATTACCTAATGGGGGCGAGGTGACGGCAAAATAGGGCACCAGCTCCACTTGTTCAAGCTGTTCCAATGATTTGCGGACAGTTGAGACCTCCTGGTCGGGTGAGCGATCGGAGTTTCCTGTACCCGGAAAGTTCTGACCAACAACCAGCATACGGTTATTGCTGCCTGTGTGCAGCCCGTTGATAAAGGCCCTGCCCATTTCACCCACCCAGAAGGGATCACCCCCAAAGGCATGCACATCCAAAGATCTGGCAGCCTCGTTATTGACTACCTCAAGTACATCCAAATTCGGTCCCAAATACAGGTTGATGCCCAATGCGCTCAGCTCATTGCCCAGGGTTTCGCCGACCCGGTTCGCCAGGGTCACATCCCAGGTGGCGCCAATCGCCAGGTGAGAGGGCATCCGTGTCAGGCCCGAAAGGATCTGGTCACCGGGGTAGCCATTGCCCAATTGCTCCAACCCGATCCACAAAGGAATATAGGACTGGCCAGTTGTCCCCCCGGTATCTTCGATATCAACCACCCGAATGGAAGACTCCCAGGCAGTTTCTTGTAACGCACCGGTGAGTTGTTGCAGGGAAACAAGGATCTCATCGGCCATAAAATTGTTATTATCTGCCCTGAGCACAACGCCGCCAATATGATAATCTGAGATCAAACGGTAAATTTCCGCTTCCTCATCGACCTGATGACCTTCAAAGGTCACCAGGAACAGCTGCCCTACCTTTTCTTCTGCGCTCATCGTCTGCAGCAACGCTTCAGCTCTTGAGACCTCCTGGCCGCGCGCGGGCAGGACCCCGGGATTAGCCAGGACCAACGCCAGGACAATTGAAAAGCAGAGCGCGCGCCACAAACGTTTCATACCGCTGACTCCAGGGCCTTTCGTGCCGCCTGCGGGTCATTGGTGATCAGGCTATCCACCCCTAATGCTGCCAGCCGGCGGATTTCACCCGGTTCATCCACCGTCCACACGTTGACCTGGCGCCGCCGTGCATGGGCGGCAGCAACCAACGCCTGATCCACATCCTCATAATGAGGATGAAGGGCATCATAACGAAACAGCCGCCAAAGCCATAAACCGGCTTTACCAGGCACGGTCAACAATCCCAGCTTTACGTCGGGGCAGCGCCAGCGGAACCGGGGCAGATTAAATGGATTGAAAGTTGAGATGATCACCGAATCTAACCAGGTTTTACCCTTGAGCGTGTTGGCCACTGCCACCGGCAAGGGGTCACAGGGTGTGGCGTAATTTTTTAATTCAATATTGATCAGGAAACGTCCGCCAAATTCATCCAGCACATCTTGCAGGCTAGGGATTTTTTCGCCCTCCCCAGCATTTAAAGTCTGCAGTTCAGCCAGGGTCATATCCTTAACCCGGCCGATGCCATCCGTGGTGCGGTTGACAGTATCATCATGGATGACAGCCAAATGCCCGTCTTTCGTCAGCATCACATCCAGCTCGATGCCATCTGCATGCTGATCCATTGCCAGCTGAAAGGCCGCCATTGTGTTTTCAGGCGCAAGCCCGCTTGCGCCCCGGTGGGCGATAATTTTAATTTGATGCATATTTCTTCTCCTACCGGCTTATTATAGCACGCCCACCGCCCGGTGACACGTCACACCGGCTAAAGGCTGGATTATAATGATTCCCAACCCAGACAACCCGGAGATTTCTGATGCCTGAAACCTTTATCTATCCTGTCAAAACGCTGAAAGATTACGTGGTGCGGTTTTTTACTGCGCTTAACGTGCCGGAGATTGATGCCCTCATTGCCGCAGACGTCCTGGTTGCCGCTGACCTGCGGGGCATTAACTCACACGGCGTCATCCGTCTGCACAGCTATTATGGCGACCGCCTTTTGAGGGGAAAGATCAATCCGACTTCTCCAATTACCGTCATCCAGGAGCACCCCGCCACCCTCGCCCTGGACGGCGGTAATGGCCTGGGACAGGTGGTAGCGTACCGGGCCATGTCCCGCTGTATCGAACTGGCCGAAAACGCCGGGCTGGCCATCACCACAGTGCGGAATAGCAACCATTACGGCATCGCCGGCTATTATGCCATGATGGCCCTGCCCGAGGATATGATCGGCATCAGCCTGACCAACTCCCAACCCCTGGTCGCACCGACCTTTGGCCTGCCGGCTGTATTAGGGACCAACCCGATCGCTGTAGCCATTCCCGCAGGTAAAGAGGAACCGTTTGTCCTGGATATGGCCACCAGCATCGTCACCATTGGGCGCATCGCCGTACACCACAAATCCGGCCAGCCCATACCCGCTGGCTGGGGGATCAACGAACAGGGCGACTTGACCCATGATCCGGCCGAAGTACTGCACGGCGGGGCTTTGCTGCCCCTGGGCGGGCCGGCAGAGCTGCGCGGGTACAAGGGCTACGGCCTGTCGCTGTTGGTGGATCTGCTCTCCGGTGTCTTAGCCGGGGCAGCCTATGGCCCCCGAGTCGGTCACCCTGCAGATCAGGGTGCGGCGGATGTGGGCCACTTTTTTGCGGCCATCAAGATCGACAATTTCCGCCCGGCCGACCAATTCAAAGCTGATATGGATGACTATATCCGCGCGCTGAAAGCATCGCCCAAACTGCCCGGGCAGGATCGTATTTATATACATGGGGAAAAAGAAGCTGAAAATATGCGTAAATACCAGCAAGAAGGCGTCCCCCTGCTGGCAGAGATTGTCGACGCACTCGTCCAGGCAGGCCAGGCCGCCGGTGTGCCCTTTGACCTCAAGCCGCTATAAGGCAGTCAACTCAAAAGATCTTTAAAAAGGGGATCATCCTGGGCACCTCGCGCTGATATTGGCGATAGGATTCGCCGTATACCGCCACCAATTTGCGCTCTTCAGGCACCGTGCCAATCAGGAAATACAGGCTGGCAGCGATGATAAACGCCAGGGTTAAATCGGTCATATAGGGGAACAACCACAACAAGACCAGGCTGAAGCAGTATAACGGGTGCCGGACCCAGCGATAAAAGCCGCGCGTCACCAGTTTATTGTGCGCTTCAACATCCGGTTGGCGCAGCTGGCGCAAGCCAATGAAAGCCAAAGTGTCTACCTGCAACACCGTGATCAGCAACCCGAGCAGGGCCAAGCCCTGAAGGGATAACGTCAGGTACAGCCAGGGGGTCGGGATAACCCATAACAACCTTGAAGGTAAAAAGACAACCATGGCCAGGCCCGGCAGCAGGGTGATTACAGCAACCGTCACATACATCAAGCGATAATAGCGCCGAATGCCCTCGCCAGCCAATCGCTCAAACATTGCTTTGGTCGATAAGGTTGCCAGCCATGAATGCAGCAAGGCCCAGGCGCCCATAGACAGAAAAACTACCAGGGGGGAAATCCATCGGTTCATGGGTTTAGTTTAACTGATCCGGGCGAATTTCTCAACAACCCGGGATGTTGACCAGAAATTTCCAGGTTAATCTCACCATTGCTGACAACCCATCCAGCAGGCCATCTAAACAACCTTAAAAACTCTCCGCTGACCCGTTTTTACCTTGATTAACAGAACACTTGTGCTATACTTGGTTTACGTTCAGAACTTTTGTTCTATTTATCAAAGGCAGGTACAGGATGAGAAGAATTATTATCATTCCAGCAGTAGTGATCGGGTGCATGATCGTGATCTGGATCGGGACCGTGGCGGCCGCCCAGATGCCGCCCCAAGCGCAGCTTGCGCCGACTTTGACCGCTTCAGTTGCGCTTCAGGCTCAAAACGAAACACAACAAATCCACCATCCAGCGGAACCAGCACAAGGTCAGACCTGTTCGTTGCCGAGCAGCTACCCGCCGGCCATTTTACAGTGGTGCCCAGCCATCGAAGCCAATGCGCACGAGATGGGACTTCCCGCCAGCCTGATCGCAGCCGTGATGCTGCAGGAAAGCGGCGGCGACCCCCAGGCCTACTCCAGCAGCGGTGCGGTCGGGCTGATGCAGGTCATGCCCCGGGATGGATTGGCCGCCGAGTTCATGTGCATCAACGGTCCCTGTTTTGCCGGCCGTCCGACCATGGCTGAATTAGAGGATCCCCACTTCAACATTGCCTATGGCACCCGGATGCTGGCTGGCCTGACGGCCAGATACGGCACTTACCGCGAAGCGCTCTTTCGGTATGGCCCCATGGATGTGGGTTACACCTATGCTGACCTTGTGATCAAAATCTGGGAAAACTATCAATAATGGGGCATTGCCGCTAGGTGAACCCGCCTGATCGATCCGACAATTTTCGACTTCGATAATTAATCATCACAACTTTCAATGGCTGCCAAACCCAGACGCAGATTTATGGACGTATCACCCAAAAATAAGCCCCATTTAAAGTGACTACCCAGTCATAAGGGGTAACTCATCTGCTGTACAAAAGGTTTTTTAGCAGTCACCTGGTGGTCAGGCTTAATGTAATATCCTTAACAGCATTCCATCCCCACAATTGCAGTTATGACCGATCGGTCACATGCGAGAAGCGTGGATTTTATACACCCTTCATCCGGAAATCATAGATACCATCCTGGTAGGGCCAGGTGGTGCCACACCCACCGCATACCAAATCCTGCTCTGCCCCCGGGATGGCCGCGTGGCACACTGGACACTGGAAGATCGCCCCACCCTCGGCAGTTTGGTCCTGATTTTTCACCTGGGCGCGCACAAAGACACTGGGTGAAACCTGGACCATCCCGCCTGTCCACTGTAAGAGCGCATCCAAGCCCACCAACACACGTAAGGGTATTAACCGCTTGAGGATACCCACCCTGAAATGGGAGACGGTTAATGTTCTATCGACCGCAAACCCCAGCGCAGTTAAATCACGCTGCACCGTTTTGGGGTGAAAATCGAAGTTCAGTTTAGCAAATTCAACCGGCTCAGGGTCAAACGGGCTCCAGTCTTGCTTGCCCAGCACATAACGCAGCATGGCTTTGAGGTTGCGCTTATTGGCAAATTCCAAAATAAACACCCCCTCAACCTTCATCACCCGGTGCACCTGCGCCAGGGCTAAAGCTGGGTCGGCCATGTGGTGCAGCGTGCGGATCATCGTGGCGCCATCAAACAGCCCAGCCACAAAGGGCAGGCGGTACACATCAGCAGCAATATAAATATACCGGTCAGACGTACCCAGGCGTTCACGCGCCTGTTCCAGCTGGGTGCGGGAATAATCTAAAAGCGCCACGCGCCGGTAGTTTTTATAACGGTTGGTGTTACGGCCTGCACCAGCGCCCAATTCCAGCATAAAGCTCCCGTTGGGTGGTAACAGCCGCCGCAGGGCAATCGCCTCCACGGCGTCTTCGTAGGCCCGACCGCCTGAGTCCCAAAAGGACTGCTGGTAATCGGAGCCTTCATAATCGCATACTGGGGGCGTGTGTTCGTTCATGGTTTGGTTTATATCACGAAATCGGCAGACCTTCAATAGTTTAAAAATAAAAGCCCGGGCAGGATTACCGGCGGCACCCGGAGTAACCGGCTTACCGCTGCTTCCTCTCGGACCTGACGGGGTTCACTGGGTTCCGCCGCGCCGGTCCCACCCGGACAGGATTAAGCTTACTTCACAGGTGATGTACTGTCAACAATCCCCCGCCAGAAGCCAGGGTCGCCTTCATTACAACCACTGGTAAAAAATTAATCTTCGATGTATACTTTTAAGGATGATTGATCCACAAGCGGAACCAGGAGAGGTGCGCACCCGATGAAAGTTCATGTCAAACAACCCCAACTTGCTCACAGTGTTAACATGGTATCGAGAGCGGTTTCACCCCGCAGTACCCTGCCCGTCCTCTCGAATATCCTCATCAAAACAGATGAAGGCCGCTTGCGCCTGTCTGCAACCAACCTTGAACTGGGCATCACCAGCTGGATCGGCGCCAGGATCGAAGGCGAAGGGGCCATCACGGTCCCGTCCCGTACCTTTACCGATCTGGTCAGCACCTTACCCAGCGAACAGGTGGTAATCACCCTGGATAACAGCACCCAGACCTTGAATGTGCGCTGCGGCACCTCCGAAACCAACATCAAAGGGATCGATGCAGAAGAATTCCCTCCCATTCCTGAGCCTGACC
The DNA here is from genome assembly GCA_047921135.1 of Candidatus Brevefilum sp. Classification (GTDB taxonomy): domain Bacteria; phylum Chloroflexota; class Anaerolineae; order Anaerolineales; family Anaerolineaceae; genus Brevifilum. Next base: position 7,355 of record JBLRWR010000005.1, on the reverse strand, counting down.
TTGAAGATGGCGTCCCGCTGAACATCACCAACTTCAAAGAAATGGTCCAGCAGGTGGCCTTTGCTGCCTCTACAGACGAAGCTCGGCCGGTGCTGACGGGTGTACTGCTGAAAGTGGATGGCGATCATATCACCATGGCAGCTACGGATGGGTTCCGAATCTCCATTCGTGAGGACGATATCCCCAACCCGGTCTCCCGCCCCATTGAAGCGATCATCCCGGCCAGGGCCCTGATTGAGCTATCTCGCATTATCGGCAGCGCCGACGAAGAAACCCTGATCATGACCTTCCCGGCCGAACGCGGCCAGGTGATCTTCCACATGAAAAACCTGGAATTGGCCTCGCAATTGATTGAGGGCACCTTCCCGGATTATCGCGCCATCATTCCCGCCAGTTTCAAGACCCATACCCTCCTTTCCACCAGCGGCTTGCTTAAGGCCTGTAAACAGGCTGAAATCATTGCCCGCGACGGCACCAACGTTGCCCGGCTGAACATCATCCCCGAAAGCGGCGAGGCCAACCCCGGCACCCTGGAGCTCTCTGCCCAATCGGAACAGACCGGTTCATCAGAGATCCTCGTCGATGCCTCGGTGGACGGCGTTCCGCTGCTGGTGGCCTTCAACGTGCGCTTCTTACGCGAAGTTTTGGAAGTCATCAAAGCCGATAACGTATGGCTGGAGACGAACGCCGCCAACACCCCGGGTCTGATCCGCCCACAAGGTGATGATCACTTCAAACACATCATCATGCCCATGCATATCAGCTGATCTCAACCCAAATTTGTGATCAAAAGCGCCTCTTCTGCAGGCGCTTTTATTATGTTGCTTACGTTTTCTCCGTTTTCAATTAGAATTAAGCAAACCGGACCACCTATAAGGCAAAAAGCCATGACTTTACCACCCAGCGCAACCGATCGCCTATTGAGCACCTACCTGGCGCTCTCGCAGTACCCCATCTTATCCACCCATGTGCGTGAACTGATGCGCCAGGAGCTGTTCAAGCGCGGACATATCGATCCGCACGCCTTCGAGCAAGAGGTCATCCGCAAATCTATTCAATCCCAGGAGCGGGAAGGGCTGCAAGAACCTCAAATCGAAGAACCTGCCGACGTGTGGGAGCAGCGAAAAGCGATCATCCGTGACCAGTTAACCGATTTTTATTGCAGTCACCACCTTAGTTTTGAATTAATTGAAAAATTAATCGAACAGGTGCTAACTGCCAGAGGTGTCACCAATCAAGGCGCACTGTATTCGTTCAATCCCGAGATTGCGCCCCAGGATTTGCTGTTCCACCATGGCATGGCGATTGAAAAAATGCACCCTGAAGAGCGCCAGACCCTGGAACACCGCTTGCGGGAGATTAAAGTCGTGCTGATCCGCAATATGATCAGCGACCAATTGCGCTATATCAACATTGCGCGGGATTGGTTCACAATCTCCGACCTGGCAGAGGTGCGCTTGCACAAGATCGGGCACGGCCGCATCGGTGGAAAAGCTGCCGGGATGCTGCTGGCGGCCCGCATCCTCAAAGACAACCCCCGCGCAGATATCCGCGATAACGTGCGCACCCCCGTATCCTATTATTTGGGCTCCGACCTGCTATACACCTTCATTTCGGTCAACAACCTGCAGCACTGGAACGACCAAAAATATAAAGCTGAAGAAGAAATGCGCCGCGATTACCCCAAAATCATGGCGGAGTATGACCGCAGCGAATTTCCGCCCGGCATCATCGCCCGGTTGAAGACCCTCCTGGTCTCGGTAGGCAACCAACCGCTGATTGTGCGCTCCTCCAGTTTGCTCGAAGATAATTTCGGCACGGCCTTTGCCGGGAAATATGAGAGCATTTTCTGCCCCAACCAGGGTAATATTGACGAGAATCTGAGTGAGCTGACCCGAGCCATCGCCCGGATTTATGCCTCGACCCTCAACCCGACCGCCTTACTGTACCGGCGCAGCCGGGGCTTGCAGGATTATGACGAGCGCATGGCGGTCTTGATCCAGGTTGTCCAAGGCAACCGTTTTGGGGATTACCACCTGCCAGATGCTTCAGGCGTGGCCTTCAGCCACAATCAGTACCGCTGGTCGCCGCAAATTCGGCCCGAAGACGGGTTCATCCGCATGGTATGGGGACTGGGCACCCGGGCCGTTGACCGCGTGGGAAATGACTACCCCCGGCTGGTCGCCCTCAGCCACCCCACCTTGCGCCCATCCAGCACGGTCAATTCGATCCGGCGCTACTCCCAGCAATATGTTGACCTGATCGACTTAAAAGACAACCTGATGAAAACCCTCCCCATCCACGAGGTATTGGCAGGCGACTATCCCCCGCTGCGCTACCTGGCGCAGGTCGACCAGGAGGGCTACTTCCGCTCACTGCGCTCGCGTCTGGTGGACGCCAAACCCACGCAATTAATCCTCACCTTTGAAGACTTGCTGCGCCGAACGCCGTTTCCGGAACGCATGCGCTTTCTGTTAAACACCCTGGAAAGGGAATATCAAACCCCCGTAGATGTGGAATTTACGATCGATATCATCAATCAAAACGAGAAACCCGAAATAAAAATTTCCCTGATCCAGTGCCGTCCCCTGACCACCATGCGGGAGGACCATCAGAAGGACATCCCCAGCAACCTGAACCCGGAGGACGTGGTGTTCTCGTCCAGCATCATGGTAGCAGGCGGCTGGCTGGAAGGGATCAGTTTTGTGCTGTTCGTGCCCCCCGAGGGCTACTTCAGCATTCCTACACAGTCTGACAGGACCAAGCTGGAACGGGCCATCGGCCGGCTGAACAACGCCCTGGCAGGACAAGGCTTTATCTGCGTCGGCCCCGGGCGATGGGGCACCTCTAACCCCGACCTGGGCGTACACGTGGATTACGCTGACATCTTCAACTGCAAAGCTCTGGTTGAGCTCTCCGGCGAGGGCATTGGCCCGGCCCCCGAGCCTTCCCTGGGCACCCATTTTTTCCAGGACCTGCTGGAAGGCGAAATCTACCCCCTGGCCACCCACGTTGGTAAAGACGAGTTCAACCGCACCTTTTTCTACGATACCCCCAACCGGCTGGCAGAGTGGATCGAGGTTGAACCTGCCATGTTTAAATATTTACGCCTGATCAGTGTGAATGACTATAAGGAAAACCACGAGCTGGAAATTGTGACGAAAGGCGAACAAGGGCGTGCCCTGGCCTTTCTGACCGAGTTAATTCGCGGGCGGGATGGGCGGCTGCAATAGCGGCTGCCCAGGCTCGTTATAATCTCCCCTTTTTTACAGATCAACTAATCAACAGGGATGAAAGCTTGATGCGTGTTTAGGCGGTACCAGGCACCATCCAGGCCATACACAATCCCCGTCCCCCGATGGGCCAGCCAACGGGCTAATTCATAAGCCAGTAACAAGCCCAAATCCGATAAATGGGCTTTTTCCACGGCCACACCGTAAACCGCCCGGGCATGTGTCAATTGCTCCCGGAGGGCTGACGGCAGAAAGGCGCCTACTTTCTTCGCCAGGCCTGACCCTTGCCAAAAATCAGCGGCGTCCCACCGGCGCACCACCAGGGGCGGCTGGTGTTTGGGTAAATAGCGAACGATGAAATAGGGCGCCCGGCCAGTTTCAGCGTGTTCAACCGCCAGGTGAGCCTCTGCCGGTGCAATCAGGGTAGGATCCAACCCATATTGGCGGCACAGGGTGGAAAAATGGACCGCTTTGAGGTCCCTCAGCAATGCGTCTGGGTTGATCTGGGGTAAATTGTGCTGATTAAAGATCAAAATCCAATAGGGCATCCCAGTTCCTCAAGATAGGCCAGCCTTCCCAACAACAAAGGCGCTTGCAAACGGACAGTGTTTCACGTGAAACAACTTTACTATACCCCACAGGCACGCCGGTTAACTCAACAACACCAACCTCACGCCTGCTATGACGACACTCCGTAAACACGATTGTTTCACGTGAAACATCCTATGGTAAGATTCACTTAAACCCACCACGAGAGAGTCAGGCGGGACCGAGCCATGATTGAAATCAACGGGGCACAGGGCGAAGGCGGCGGCCAGATTTTACGCACCAGCCTGACCCTGTCTGCCCTGACCGGAAAGCCCCTGCACATCCACCACATCCGTGCCCGCCGCTCGCAGCCCGGCCTGCGGCCGCAACACCTGGCTGCGGTCAAGGCCATCGCCAAGCTGACCGGGGCCGAGGTGAGCGGAGATGCACTCAACAGCCCAGAGCTGACCCTGGCACCTGCCAAACTGCGCACCGGGCGCTTCCGCTTTGACATCCCCACCGCCGGATCACTGACGCTGCTCTTGCAAACCGTCTTTTTACCCCTCAACCTGGCTCCCGGCACATCTGAGATCACCCTCACCGGCGGCACCCATGTGCCCTGGAGCCCCATTTTCCACTATCTGGATGATCAGTGGCTGCCAACACTATCCGACTGTGGTTTTCGCGCTGACCTCACGCTGATCAAAGCGGGTTTCTACCCCCATGGTGGCGGAGAAATGCAGGTGAGGATCCTGCCGCCCAAAGACTTACGCCCATTTGTCGGTATAGGGCGCGGCCCGCTGGCCCAAATCCACGGCGTCTCGGGCGTGGCCAACTTGAGCGATGAGATTGCCCAACGCCAAAAGCACCAGGCCTTGCGGCGTCTGACCCCACTGTGCCGTGAAACGAAAATCAAAACGACCCGTCTGCCTTCACCGGGGAAAGGGACGTTTCTCCAGTTAACGGCCCACTTTGGAAACGGCGGCCGGGCCTGCTTTTCTGCGTTGGGCGCCCGGGGTAAACCCGCTGAACAGGTGGCCGATGAAGCGGTGGATCAACTGCTGTCCTTCCTCGAGACGGACGGGTTTGTCGATCAATACTTGGCCGATCAGCTCTTATTACCGCTCTTGGCCATCAACGCTGATTCTGCCTTCAGCACCAGCCGGATCACCCCGCATTTAATGACCAATGCCGAGGTGATCAACCATTTTCTGCCCGGGCGGGTCAGGATCGACGGCGCCCAAGGTGAATCTGGGCAGGTTCACGTCTCAGGCGGATTGCTGCGTTAATCTTTTATCAGCAACCATATTTTTTAGATTATTATCATAAGAATATTAATAATATTGGGTGATATGTGGGATCACCGCGGCTGCGGACGGGCGATCAGCTCTTTGGACGCCTCCAGGGGGCGGCCGTCGAGGACCTCAAAATGGTAGCCATACGCCTGTAAAAAGCCCAGGGTGGCGGTGTGCGCTTCCCGGTTATGCGTATCGAGAAAGATCAGCGGGCGGTATGCCTGGATAATGTGCCTGGCACCCATGACTACGGCGTGTTCTGCGCCTTCCACATCCACCTTCATCACATCCGGGGGGTCAATTTTTCCCTCAGCCAGCAGCGTATCCAGGGCAAACTGCTGAACCCGCAGGGTTCCGTCATCTGAGAGCCGGCCTGTGGCAATACTGGCGCCCGGATCAAACAGCGCCTCCCCATTCTGCTCGGCGACGGCTGCTTCAAAAACAAGGATGGTATCAAACCCATTCAGCGCTGCATGCTGGCGGATATAGGCAACATTGCGTCCCAGCGGTTCAAAGGCATACACCTTGCCGCCCATCCCCGCCAGATGTGCGGCCAGCAGGCTGTAAAAGCCCACATTGGCGCCGATATCATAGACCACCATCCCCGGCAAGACCTCCCGTTCAAAGGCGCTCCGCTTACGCAACTCGTAACTGCCCAGCCAGTAGCCATGTTCGCCGGCACCGACCACCCACTTTTTACCGCGCAATCCACCTTGCATGATCGGCAGCACCGCCCGCTTGGGGATCAGACGCAGGGGCAACCTCAGCAGACGCCCCAGGAAACTTTTATAGCTGATTTTTGAAAAATCCATTGTTAACCTTCGCTTTTTGGCAAAGAGACCAACCTCACCGCTCATGTCGAAGAATATTTTCAGGCAAGCTCATTATACTGCCGGAAAACGAGTGCAACGGTCCTTACCCCGTCTTATTTTTCACAATTTGATCGGTTATAATCAAAGCAGTGAAACCCTGCTTGGCAAATCAGGCACCGGGGCCAACAACGAACAAAATGCAGCCCAGCCCCATCAACTCGTCATAAAGAAATTGTTAGCAAATGGTGATGAACACTAATCCTGTAAAACGCGTCAAATACCCCAGGCGAAGCCTGATCCGCGGTGCCATGACCACCCTGGGCAAGGGCTTGTTATCCCTGCTCGCCAATGTTGAAATCAATGGTCGTGAAAATCTGCCCCAAAAAGGCCCGGTGATCCTGGCCGGCAACCACGCCGCGGTGCTCGAAGCGGTCATGATGGCTGTTTACAGCCCGGGCATGGTCGAGTTTTTGGGTAACGGCGATATTCCCTTCGACCCCAAGTATGCTTTCATCGTTAAGGCCTACGACCTGATCCCCGTCAACCGGGGGAATCTGGACCGACAAGCGCTCAACACCGCTGTCGGCGTTCTGGAACAGGGCGGTATCCTGGGTATCTTCCCGGAAGGCGGCATCTGGAACGCAGGAGCCATGCAAGCCCAAATTGGTGCGGCTTGGCTCAGCTACCGTGCCCAAGCGCCCATCATCCCCATCGGTTTTGGCGGCATCCGGGACGGCTTGGAAAAGGCGATGACTCTCCAGCGGCCGAAATTGGTAATGAATATTGGTGAAATTATGCCGCCAGTGACCGTTGATCAGCGCGATGCGCCCCTGAAAACTGTCCTGGAGCAATCCGCCCAGGAGATATTGGAGAAGATCAAAGCATTGGTGCCGGAAGAAGAGTTGCGCATGGCACAGAAAAAAATGGATGAACAATTCTTCCTGAAAGTAAAAATCCATCCAGACGAGTTGGAGCCAGGGTCTGAACCGCCCGAAGACTTGCAGATCAAACATGGCTCAGCTTATGCCCGCTTTCTGTACAATCCAATCATGATCGACGCCCTGGTCCGCAATCTGCAGTTGCCCATTCAGCCGATTAAAAAAGTGGAACAGCGCAGCGATCTGGTTCCAGTCATTGCCGCCTGGGATGAGATCCTGGCCTATCTCAAGATCAACCCGGGCTTTTTCACCTACCGCTTTGGCGTCGAAGAAGGCCTGGCTGCAGAGCAAGCCCTGCGGGAACTGCGCCAGCTGGCCTTGTGGGTTTCAGAGCAGGAATATGCCCTCACCCTGAAACCCATTCACCGCTACACCAACGGCCATACCGGCGCACAGGTGACCGAAAAAGGCGGCAGTTTTCCAGCCAGCATGCAGCCCCACAGGGTTAAATTCCTCCATTGGTAGAATTGACCTAAATCCATTGGGTCTTAACATCCCTAATCAGGGGGCATAGCGAGCTGTCTTCTGTAGCTTTCGCCAGTTAAGCAC
>JBLRWR010000004.1:0-27151 GCA_047921135.1 Candidatus Brevefilum sp. | reverse complement strand
CCCTGCAACATGATCGCGCCCGTACCGGAAAATGTGCGAGGCATGGATTTTATGGCGAATAGGTTGGAATTTGCGTAATGACACCAACAATGGGTCCAAACGTATAATTTTCCAAACCTCCACTGAAAAACAGACCGGACAATGTGCCATAGCCCTTACCCGACATCTTCACATGCATCAATCCATCAGCATCCCTGGAGGCAGTAAAAACGCCCTGCCAATACCCATCTGGATGAGCATCGGGCTGGTTAACCCAGGTTCCAAACCCTTCCGCAGATGTGTCTGGACGAATATTCTGATTCTGGACCATGGTGCTCCATCCTTGAAGCCGTGAATCAGTAGCAGTGTAATAAACATGGTTTACCGCACCACGAATGATCGTAATCCCACTTGGTTTAATGGAAATATCAGGCGGGCTAAGCACGGCAAATCCGGCAAAAGTCATCACAACATCTGTTCGGATGACCTCTGCGGTGACAATCTGTGCAGGCATGGCCAGGCTGATGACCAGCATCAGGACAACAGACAGCAAAACCAGCAGTTTCTTCATTTCAAACTCCTTTTCTAATCATTAACCAATTCAGGGAGAAAACCTCCCTTTAACAATGTACAACAACCAGGTTTCGTATACGTTGAGAAATCGTGGATTCTTTTTATTGCATCCCTGACCCACATTTTGTATAATGATCATATAAATATTCCTCATTTCTTGAAACTACAGAGTAAACCCTGTGGCAAAATTAGCAATCAGGTTGCTGGGATCCTTCAAAGTCGAGCTGGACGGTCAACTTATAACCAATTTCCGCTCAGATAAGGTGCGTGCATTACTCGCTTTCCTGGCCGTCGAATCCCAGCGCCCATGGATGCGAGACCACCTGGCTGACCTGCTTTGGCCGGATTACCCAGAGAACAAAGCGCAAGCCAACCTCCGCAATGCCCTTTCTAACATAAGGCGCCTGATCGGGGATGTGCAGGTCGATTCCCCCTTTATCCTGACTCGCCACTCGACCATTCAAATCAATCCTGGGGTGGATTATTGGGTAGACGTACATGCTTTTCAAAAGCTATCCATAGCTCGTATGCCACATTACACTCCCAAAGCAAGCAATATGGACATTTCTGACCTTGAATCGGTTTTAGCCCTTTATCAAGGTGATTTTATGGCCGGGTTCAGCATCAATAGCCCAGCGTTTGAAACCTGGCTGGTCAAAACCCGGGAATATTTACGCCAGGAAAGGGTCAAAATCATCCGCAATCTCACGCGAAATTATATTCAACTTAACAAGTTGGAACTTGCCCTGGCATACGTGAAGCTCTGGATTGAACAGGAACCCTGGGAAGAAGAAGCCTACCGATACAGCATGAAAATCCTCCTGGCGCTTGGTCGCCGTAATGCTGCCCTGGCGCAATTTGAAGACTGTCAGCGCCGACTGGCTGACGATTTAGGTGTCGAACCCGAACCTGAAACAATCCAGCTTTATAAAAACCTCAAACATGGACTTGTTGTGCCACCCCCGCTATCAACATCCCAGCCGCGTATAATCCAAAAATCAACGCCTTCTGAACTACTGCCTGTCCCTGAGTGGCTTTCTGAACGTGCCCACACATATTTTGAGTCCGGTTTATTCGTCGGCCGCCAAAATGAACTTACTCAATTGGACACATGGTTAGCTGAAGCTTTACAGGGCTACGGGAAACCCGCATTTATCATGGGCGAACCTGGCAGTGGAAAAACTTACCTGATAAAAGAATTCGCTAACCGTGCCCTGCAGCGGGAACCGAACCTGCTTGTTCTGTGGGGTCAATGCAATGCCTTCACTGGCCAGGGCGATCCATATTACCCCTTCATGAATATGACCCGTACCCTGGCGGGGGATGTGGAACCGCTTCTGTCCACCATGGTCATCAGCCCAACACATCTGCAGCGAATATGGCAAATCCTCCCCCATTCCCTGGCCAGCCTGGCACAAAAAGGGCCCGATCTGATTAAGCAATTCCTGACGATCTACAATCCATTAACACTTTCTGGCACACATCCCGGAGTAACACATGATCTCATAGAGACCATTCAAGCCTTGATTAATAAAACTGTGACTGGCCGCCTGAGCCAGCCGGTGTTGAACGACCAATTCACGGAAGTGCTAAGTGCCCTTTCTATCGACCATCCGTTGATCCTCGTATTCGATGATCTTCAATGGATTGACCCTGGTTCAACCAGCCTGCTTTTCCATCTTGGTCGGCAGATAGCGGGCAAACGGGTTTTCCTGGTGGGTGCCTTCCGGCCTATTGAAGTTTTCGCTGGGCTAAAAGATCAAACGCACCCCATAGAAGCGATCCTGAACGAATTACAGACTGGCTATGGGGATATTGTAATTAACTTGGACGAAAGTGAAGGTCAGGAATTCGTCGCGGCATTATTGGATAGTGAACCAAACGCCTTCAGCCAAGATTTTTATGACAAACTTTATCAGCAATCCTCAGGGCATCCCCTGTTCACCATTGAACTACTGCGGGGCATGCAGCTCAGGCAGGAGATCAGAAAAAACCCTGATGGTCAGTGGATTGAAGGGCTTAACCTGAACTGGGATGAACTTCCCGCTCGCATTGAAGCAGTGATTGCCAGGCGCATCAGTATGATGCCGGTCGAATGCCAGGAATTGATGACACTGGCTTGCGTTCAAGGTGATGTGTTCAGCGTTGAAGTCCTTGCCCAGGTAACTGGTAAACCAGAAAAAATGGTGTTTGACCTTTTATCACAACAGGTCTGCAAGCGTCATCGTCTGATCACACCCCAGGGGATCACGCCAATCGGGGACCGGCGATTGACCCATTATCGCTTCAGGCACTTATTGTTCCAAATCTACCTTTACAACCATCTGGATATCGTTGAAAAAACGCGCTTACATGGCCTGGTGGGGAATGAACTAGAAAAACTCTACAAAGACCATTCCGCTCAATTCCCAGAGTTAGCCCACACCCTGGCCCGCCATTTCGAACTGGCTCAGGACACCGGAAAAGCCCTGCATTACTACACCCAGGCAGGGAAAAATGCTCAGAACCTCTCTGCACACCAGGCAGCTGTCCTACACTTTTCCCGTGCGCTTAACTTATTAAATTCGTTGCCGCCTTCCACCCAGCGTGACCAGGCTGAACTGGATTTGCAGCTCAGTCTGGGTCCGCCCCTGACGGCCCTTAAAGGGTGGGGGGCGCCTGAATTAGAAGCAGCGTATGACCGAACCCAAACGCTGATTGAAAAAAGTGATGACAGCACAAAACTCATCCCGGTTTTGTGGCTCTTAGCAACTTTCCGGCTCGGCCGCTCTGAACATGCTGAAGTGGACCGTCTGGTCACCCGGTTATATAAACTGGCGCAACAGGCCAATGATCCAGCCCTGCTGGCGCTTGCCTACCTGCAGGTCAGCCCAGTCTATCAAGGCAAATTACGCCAGGCTCGTATCCTGCTTGAGCGTGCGGCAGCTTTACAAGATATCAACCAGGGACGTTTTTTAGCCCAAAGATTCGGCTTTGCCCCTGCTGCAATCGCGCTGACGTATCTCAGCAACTGTCTGTGGTTATTGGGATATCCTGACCAAGCGGCTCAGGTAAACGAGCAAGCCTTCAAAATGGCAGGTGCCATCGGTCATCCCATGACAACCTGCTATGTGACCAGTCGCTCCTGTTGGATTGGTATTTTAAAGGGCGACCTTGACCAGGTTCACACCCATGCCGAACAACTCTACCAGGTTGCAACCAAATACAGCTTAAAGAACTTCGAATATGCAGCTGTCTTTTTTACGAACTGGGTCAAGTTTATGAATCATGAAGACCGCAACCAGGCGGTTGAAGTAATGAATGAAGTGATTGATGCTTATTATGCCACCAAGACCGTTCTCAATCGAACCGCATTCCTTGTCCTCTTTTCACAGGTCTGCCTGGTAGCCAACGAGCGTGAACGGGGTCTCCAGAGAGTGAACGAAAGCATCAAATTGGGAGATGACACCGGGGAAAGATGGTTCCAGGCTGAAGCCTATCGTACCAGGGGAGAATTGCTGCTGATGGGCAATCAGGGTGACCAAACCGATGAAAAAGATTACTTAGAAGCACAAACTTGTTTTGAGACCGCTCTCCAGATTGCCCGGGATCAAGGCGCTAAGGCTTTTGAGCTGCGCGCAGCAATCAGCCTGGCACGCCTATGGCAAAGCTTGGATCGAACCGAAAACGCCTACCATCTCCTAACTGATGTCTATGGTTGGTTTACAGAAGGTTTCCAGACAGCAGATAATCAAGCAGCCCAAGCGCTTATTGAGTCTCTCCGAAACTGATACCCAAAAGATAACCAGCTTAATCTTCTAAAATTCTTGTTACTTTCTTAATAGAAATAACTCTGTGAAAGAACAGGCAATCTTAGCAATTAGATTCAGCACCCTGCTGTCTCCTACCTTATGCCTATACTGGCTCACAGACGCACAAACTCACTCACCTCAGATTCTCAAAAATTGACCCACAAATAATAGGTTTTAAGGTCAGGGCCATCACCACACATTGGCTATTTAATAGGAACTGTTGGCGTGCGAGATCTCCAGATCCCGAACATACATAAAGTTCGGCACGACCAGAGCAGTCGGATTGCGGGCGCCGTAGCTCATCGAAGTATTATAGGCCACCTGCCCGTCAGACATCCAGGCGACCTTTTCACCGAATATCTCCGGCAGGCTTTGCGTCAGTCGGACGTTATAGGGCACCACTACCGTACCGTCCTGCTTGAGCAGCAGGGCGCCAAAGCGGGAACTGCCGGTGAGCAGCCCTTTGGAGGGGTTGACAAAGTTCATATAGTGAATAAACGGGACATACAGCACATCCTTTTCGCGCGGCGCAGTGACCAGCGCTTCCAGGGTGTTAATCGGCTTATCCCCAGGGCTGAGGACTAAGCTTTTATGCATCACGGTATGCCCGGTGGGCTGGGCGCCAAACTCATCGGCGTCGTCCTGGCTCCAGGTGAAGGCTTTAAACACGCCCTGGTTAAAGAGCGTAAAGGGCTTACGGTCGATACCCGTGAGGTCCTTCGAGAAGGGAAAGGTCTCCAACCGGGTGGGGTTGTCAACCAGGGTAAACGCAGGGCTAAAGACCTGGTCTCCCAGGCGGTCTTCACTGAGGAAAGAATACCCACGCTTCATCAGGCCGCCATTGAAACCAATCCAGTTCATGGTATTCACCAGCTCTGCAGTGGCCGCCGGCCCAAAGACAATATCATACCGGCCCAGGGGGACCTGCTGCGCGGGGTCGTTCTGGTAGTGATGCAGCATAAAAGACAACTGCTGATGCAGCGGCGCCGGGTTCAACTCGGTTTTCTTCTGAGCGGATTGCTCGGCGATCACTTCCCACTTGAGCGTTTTATGCGAAAGCACCATCGTAATCTGCGCATCGGAGGTGGTAAAGGCCAGGGCATGCGCCGATTGGGTGTTCATCACCGCAACCACATTCCTGCCAGAGGAAAAGATGCCGCCCAGCTTGATCTGGTCTGATTCCAATCCCAATACAGCCTGGTTAAAATAATCCAGCTTTTCCGAATTACTGATCCCCGCCAGGTCTTGGTCGTAGGCGTTCTCATCAATAAAAGTTTCTTCATATACCGGAATGGTAGGCTTGTAGCTGAGGGGTTGGGCGTGTTTAACGATCTCAGCCGCCTGCAAGACGCCTTCCTTCATTTCCTCGAGCGCATCCAGGTTAGTGATCATCGAAAAACTGGCCTGACGTTGATCTTCGTGGGCGGTGATTTCCAGCCGTACAAGGTGTTCGTTGGTGTTCAGCGAGATGGCCGAATTGGCAAAACGCATCAGGGCGCTGTCCTCTTCATGGTAGAAAAATTCCGCTGTGATGCCCTTCTCGAGTGCAAATTTTCGCAGTTCCTGTAACGTCGTAATGATTTTTTCGTTCATGGTTTACTCTCCAATCCTCACATCGTCAAACCGGCACACGGGAATGCCATGACCCAGTTGCATAATCTGGCTGGGCTGCCCTTTGCCGCAATTATCCACATACTTCACCTCCCAGGTAGATTCATCGCCAACTGCTGAGAGGGCATTATAAAACTTGACCGTATCCCCTTTGTAGGTGGCGTTTTTGACCACCTGGGTGATCTCGCCGTCCTCCACCAGCCAGCCGATCTCCGTGGCAAAGTGAAACTGCTCGCGGTTGGAACCGATCGACCAGCTCTTATCGCCATCCATCACGATCCCTTTTTCGGTGTTCCTGACGATGTCGTCCAACGTCCCATCCGTCCCGGGGTCAATGTTGATGTTGGTCATCCGCTCAATCGGCACCCGGTAAAAAGTGGTCGCCCGGTTGGCGCCGCTGCTGCCCTGAAAGATTTGCTTGCGGGCTGTGGCGTTAGCTTCTTCCACCATCTGCCGCCCGGTGATCGCGCCTACCAGGATGCCCTTGTCGATCAGCAGGTTGTCCTGGGCAGGCACCCCATCATCATCATAGCCAAAGCTACCGGGGCTGTTGGTGACGGTCGCGTCTGCGCGGGCGGTCAACTTTTCTGACCCATACCGCAGCGTGCCAAAGTCGTCCAGGGTGACAAAGGAACCGCCGGCAAAAGCCAGCTCATACCCCAGGATACGATCCAGTTCGAGGGCATGGCCGATCGTTTCGTGGGTTTGCAGGAACATGATGCCCGGCAGGAGAATCACCGAACGGTCCTCCTTGGGGCAGGTCTCAGCGGCTAGGATCTGGTTGAGCTCACGCACGATCCGCTCCGCCTCCCGGGTGAACAGCGCCTGGTCAATCGTCTCCCACCCGCGGGTATCGCCCAGGCGGGGCGGCCTGAAGGAGCGTTCTTGTGTGACGCCATCCTCATCCACGCCCATCACCCCGATGGAAGGGAACACCTCGATGATGTTCTTTTCGATCTCGCTGCCTTCTGAATCGGTATAAATGATCTGCTTGCGCATAAAGGTCAGGTTGATCACGCGCTGTGATACACCAGGTTTATTGAGCAGGTCATCCATTTGCTGTAAAAAGGCCACTTTTTCGCTGAAAGGGACCGTAAAGGGGTCCACTTGGTTGGGACTGGCAAATGAGGCCTGGATAGCATCTTTCTCCGCCAGGCGGACCGGAAACGTCACCCGTTCGGCCGCGGTGCGGGCGTTATCCAGGGCTTTATTGAACACCCCCGGCAGGTTATTCATGTCCGAAGATGCTGAAAAACCCCAGGCGCCTTTGTAAAGCACCCGCACACCCACGCCGCTCTCCCGGCTTGCGCTGGCATCCTTCAAATTGCCATTCCACATGGTGAGGTGATTGGCCTCCTCAACCGGATACCAGCGGGCATCCGCATAAATGGCTCCCGAGGAAACCATCCGGTCGATTTGCGCTTTGATTTGTTTTTGCATAGGTAATCCTCCGTAATGATTGAACGATGTCCATTTTATTGGACAGTTAAGGCGTTTTACTTAAGATCACATAAAGTATATCAGCTTTTAAAAACCCAAACTCCCAGGGAACAGCACGCCAGGCAAGTTCAGCATCATCTTGCTGATAGGCAAACTGCCGCCATGGTGTCTCTAAAAGGATTGATTCAGTTTTTGAGCAAGGATAGATTGATTTATTCAGCCTTAAGGCTCACCCCGATGCCTGTACCCGCTGGAATGTGAACCGTGCAGCTTTCATCGAGCGTCATGCCCTTGAAGATGTCATTGGTAATTAATGCGGATGCGTCCAAATCCACCCAATCGGCGAATCCACTCAAATGGGCCATGGCCGTTGTCCCGATGGCCGTTTCAATCATGCAACCCAACATCACCTGCATCCCAAGGTGTTTGGCAAGTTTGATCATTTCCAAGGCTGGACAAATACCCCCAACTTTCATCAATTTGATGTTGACCCCATTAACGCCTGCCGCTGCAAGATCCATGATGTTTTTAAGCGTTCTCACCGCTTCATCCGCCACAAGATGGATCTTTGTATTCGATTGCAGCGAACCCATGCCGTCGATATCATCTTTGTCCAGCGGTTGTTCCAGTAATTCCACCTGCAAAGATTCAAGCTCTGGCAGGTAATGCAAAGCGTCTTCTAAAGCCCAACCTGCATTAGCATCGACCCACAAGCGGGCATCCGGCCTGGCAGTGCGGATAGCAGATAAACGCTGCAGGTCGTGTTGATCCCCACCGAGTTTTACTTTGATGATGGGAAAACGCCCAACGCGCATGGCCATATTTGCCATTTTTTCAGGGGTATCCAGGGCAACGGTGAATGCGCTTGTTTTGGGTTCTGGGTGCGGCAGGTTTAATAACTGGTATAGCGAAACCTGGTTCTTGCGCGCGATCCGGTCGTGGAAGGCCAGGTCTAAGGCACAGCGTGCTGGTGCAGGCCCCTGGTACCCGACCCAGGCTGGGATCTCCTCGACTTGGTCAGGAAAAGCTTGGCCTGATTGCGCGGCATGAGTCCAAAAGGCTTCCATCTGGTTTTGTTCAACAGCATAATAAGGCGGGATGGTACCCTCCCCCCAACCCGAATCGTTTTCTAACCTGACCCAATAGGCATGCCGCGTTTCACTGACCCCATAAGAAAGCCGAAATGGGACCTGTAATTGTAAAACCAGTTTTTGCCAGGTTAGTCTGGGCGCCATTATTGTGAATTTCCTAGGGCTGATTGGTGGAGCATCCCAACAATCCGTTTACCCATTATTGGGTTGCTCTGCGAAATGACAAGCCACAAAGTGGCCGGGTTCTAATTCACGATATTCGGGGTCCGATTGAAAGCAAATCTCTGCAGCAATGGGACAACGCGTATTAAAATTGCAGCCTTTCGGCGGATGCAACGGGCTGGGAATATCTCCTTCGAGAATAATGCGGTCTCTGCGCCTGGCGACATCCGGGTTTGGGATTGGCACAGCGGACATCAGCGCTTTGGTATATGGATGCAACGGCCGCAAGTAAATGGTATTACGATCAGCCAGTTCCATAACTTTTCCGAGATACATGACCACCATGCGATCACTGATATGCCGGACCATGCTCAGGTCATGCGCAATGAACAGGTAAGTCAGGCCCAGCTTTTGTTGCAACTCTTCCAACAGGTTGACCACCTGCGCCTGGATGGACACATCCAAGGAAGAAATGGGCTCATCACAAACTACGAAATCAGGGCTGACGGCCAGCGCCCTGGCAATGCCGATCCGCTGCCGCTGACCGCCTGAAAACTCATGAGGATAACGGTTGACGAAATCAGGGTTTAAACCCACCAATCCTAACAACTCCTGGATCCTGTCCTTTTTTTCCGCCTTCGTCAAGCTTGTGTGCACATCAAGCGGGGCAGAAATGATTGAGCCGACCGTCATCCGGGGGTTGAGGGAAGCGTAGGGGTCCTGGAAAATCATTTGCATCCGGTTGCGGATCTGGCGCAGTTCAGTTTCCTGTAAAAGCGCCAAATCAATATCCTCAAACAGAATTTGTCCTGATGTAGGGCGATAAAGTTGTAAGATGGTGCGCCCCACAGTGGTTTTCCCGCAACCCGTTTCACCGACCAGGCCAAGGGTCTCGCCTTTGTAGATCTCAAAGCTAACATCATCAACAGCCTTTACGTCGGCAACATGGTGGCTGAAAACCAGCCCGCGATGTACCGGGAAGTATTTTTTTAAGTTTTTTATCCGAAGAAGTGGTTGTTTTTCTACAGTATTCATTGTGCACCTTTTGTTAAATTTCTCGCCAACGCCAGCAGGCGACAAGATGACCGGATTGATCCGCATTTTCCAGGGGTGGACGCTCTACTTTACATCGCTCCACACGGAAAGTGCACCTGGCGTAAAACGGGCATCCTTCCGGCAGGTTGACAAGGTCAGGCGGAAGGCCAGGTATTGAAACTAGTTTTGTGCCAGGTGCTTCATCAATTCTTGGTAACGACCCTAATAAACCTTTAGTATACGGGTGCAGGGTTTGTTTAAAGATTTCCCACACATCCCCCCGTTCAATGATGAAGCCGGCATACATTACATTGATCTTATGGACCATTTCAGCGACAATGCCCAGGTCGTGCGTGATCCACATGATGGCCATCCCCAATTCCTGCTGTAGTTTGATCACCAGGTTGATAATTTGAGCCTGGATGGTAACGTCCAAGGCTGTGGTAGGCTCATCTGCAATCAACAATTTTGGATCACATGAAAGCGCCATAGCGATCATTGCCCTCTGGCGCATCCCCCCAGAAAACTGGTGTGGATAATCATCCAATCTTTTGGTGGGTTCAGAGATGCCCACCAGGGATAACAGTTCTGCTGCCCGCGCCTTAGCTGCTTTTTGGTTTAAATCTTTATGCAGCATCAGCGCCTCCGTGATTTGGAAGCCCACGGTATAAACCGGGTTCAGCGATGACATGGGATCTTGAAAAACCATGGCAATATCTTGACCGCGAATCTCGCGCATCGCTTTTTCACTTAATTTCAGTAAATCGCGATCATCAAACCAGATTTCACCGCTGGCAATTTCTCCTGGAGGGATTTGGATCAAACGCATGATCGAAAGGGCATGCACGCTTTTGCCACAACCGCTTTCCCCAACCACCCCCAGGACTTCCCCGGGGTCCATCGCATAGGATATACCATTAACAGCGTTCACGATACCATCTTCGGTGTGAAATCGTGTTTTTAGATTCTCAATTTTTATCAAAGGTTCCATTTTTTCACCTTATTGCATTAAAGTAAGCGCACAGCCTAAGCTCGGATTTTTGGGTCCAACGCATCACGTAACCCATCGCCTAGTAGGTTGAACCCAAGCACACTGAATACGATCGCCAATCCAGGAAACAGCACAGCCCACCAGGCACCGCTGGATAAATATTTATAGCTATCACCCAACATAGCGCCCCATTCCGGCTCTGGTGGGATGGCACCCAAGCCCAAAAATCCTAAGGCAGCCGCAGACAAGATCGCATTGGCCAATCCCATCGTTGATTGGACAATGATCGGCGAGAGGATATTGGGCACAATCTGCCTGAAGAGTATGCGTGCATGAGATTCGCCCACAGACTGGGAGGCAAGCACATATTCTTTTTGACTGACCGATAACACCGCCGACCTTGCCAACCGGGCATAGACCGGGATCCCAACAACGCCGATAGCGATCATCCCTTTTTCCAAGCCTGGCCCTAAAAAGGCGACTATGGCGATGGCCAGCAAATAGCTGGGGAATGAAAGGATCACATCCATGATCCGCATCACAATATTCGAAAAGATTTTTCCCCCGATAGGCTTGGAGAGGATTAGCCCGATTATCAAACCCAGAATGCCACACACAAGGGCTACCAAAGTGCCAACAAACAGACCTGAAATGGCACCGATAAGCAAGCCCCCTAATCCAAACACAATAAAGCGAGCATTTCGGCGGGGAAAATAGCGGTCAAATAATACGCTGGCGATCCCCAGTAACGCAAACAGGGCGATTTGAAAAGATTGGTTTGCCACCCAGGCGGGCAGAGCGCCCATACCAATCCCCAATACGCTCATCAACGCGATTAACTCCCAAAAGTTCATATCAATGCTTTCAAAAAAACCGGAAAGCAGCCCAAGAATACCGCCGGCGAGAAGGGAGATGCTGACAGCGACCAGTCCCACCCTGAGTGAATTCCAGCCACCATGGACAGTCCTGCGAAATATGTCACGACCTAATTTGTCGGTACCAAAAATATGAATATTGGGGGACTCTTCCGTTACCGTCAACGTGGGTGCCAATAATTTTGAACTGAAGTCCAGGTCCATCCTGGCTTCGTACTCCCAAAAGAAATGTGCGCCCGTTGCAGAAAGGATAAACACCAAGACCACGATCAATCCGAGCATTGCGGTTCGGTTAGCTACCAGCCTACGCCAGGCATCAAGCCAAAGGGAGCGATGTTCACGAACAGCAAAATCTTCAAATCCGCCGTTTTCAAATTTGCTTTCAGTCATGTTGCCTAACCTCAATCGTAAGTGATGCGTGGATCAAGTAACGTATAAGAAATGTCCACGGCTAAATTTACCAGCAAGAATATCAACGCGATCAACAGCGTCACACCCTGAACAATCGGGTAATCTCGCCCCAATATCGCGTCGTACACCCATTTACCAATCCCTGGCCATGAAAAGATGGTCTCGGTCAAAACAGCCCCCGCAAGCAATGTGCCAGCCTGGATGCCAATAATCGTGATCACCGGTAAAAAAGCGTTCTTAAGGGCATGCCTGAAGAGGACAATGCGCTCAGATAACCCCTTGGCGCTCGCTGTGCGGATGTAATCTTCTTGAAGTACATCCAGCATACTGGAGCGTGTCATCCGGGTGATGATTGCTGCTGGAATGGTAGCAAGCGCTACAGCGGGCATGATGATATGCCGAAGCGCTGCAACAAAGCCGGAAAAATTACCGGTCAACAAACTATCCAAAAGTAATAAATTTGTGATCGATTGAATTTCAACACCCGTGCTCAAACGACCTCCTGAAGGCAGCCATTTGAGAAAAACTGAAAAAACCATAATCAGCATAATACCTAACCAAAAAATTGGCATTGACACCCCAATTAAGGAACCCACCATGGTTGCCCCATCCAGTGTCGTATTCCTGCGAGAGGCAGAGGCAATCCCGGCTGGAATGCCAACGAGCAACGCGAGGAACATCGACACAAGCGATAATTCCAGCGTGGCAGGGAAGCGCTCCTTAAGGGTTTCCGCCACAGGGATCCGCCGGTGAATCGATTCTCCTAAATCCAGATGGAGCAATCGGTTAAAATAGCGAACATACTGGCTATCAAAGAAACCAACCAGGTCACCCTCAGCTAAAGCATCTCGATCTAAAAATACCGGACGGTTCAATCCAAATTGCTCACGAATGCGGGCAACATTTTCCTCAGTTGCATGCTCACCAAGCATGGCAACTGCCGGATCACCAGGGACCAATCTCTGGAATAAAAAGATTACCAGGGTCACACCAATCAGAGTGGGAATTACGGATATTAACCTGCGAATAATATATCTACCCAAAATAACCTCTCTTCTAACTTATAGAATGGGGGGCGGTCTGATACCGCCCCCCAACTCAATTGCTACTGCTCTTTGTCAACCAACTAAATCAACAGCGCGCTTTCAGTCAACAAACTCAACAAACTCAAAGTAATCTGCGCCAACGGGTTGCGCACCATAGCCCTGGACCTTCGAAGAGAAAATCAGGGGTGTGTTATTGTGAGCAATCCAGATGCGTGCAACTTCTTCATACAGCATCATTTCAGCCTGTTCGTAAATGGCTTGTCGTTCTGCACGATCAGGCGTCACCGCTGCTTCTTGCAACATCGCAGCCAATTCAGCGTTTTGGTGCCAGCCTTCACGTCCCTGAGGTTCGGCGCCGCCGCTAAAGAAATAACCCAAGAAGTTATCAGGGTCACCATTGTCGCCGCCCCAGCCAAGCATATACAAACCTACCAGCCGGCCTTCGCGCCGTGCGCCAAGATATGTTGGCCAGTCACCTTCCAGATAGAGTTCAGCCTCAATACCAGCAGCAAAGAGATTTGCCGCCATGGCTTCACCAATTTCAGCAGGTGATGGATAGTAGAAGCGCGTCACAGGCATGTAGTAAATTCTCAGAGGAATCTTGTCGCCTGCAGCGAATAGAACGGTGCCTTCAACATCGGTGATGTCTTCAGCAATGGTCACTTCACTGAGCCCATCTGGGAAACCCGCTTCAGCAAGCAATTCCCTGGCGCGGGCAGGATCGTAACCCCGATCATTGATGGCCTCGTTGTGCCCCCAGATCAATGGCGGCAAGAAGTTTGTCGCAACTTCACCATAATCACCGTAGAAGTTCTGAACCAAACCTTCCTTATCGAGTGCGAGATCAACGGCCTCACGGACAAGTGGGTTTCTGAATTCTACAATCTTGTAATTGAAGGCCAGGTAACCCGTGTTCAAAGCTGGACGGGTGATGACATACAAATCATCAGAGGCTTCTGCGGTTTCAAGATCTTCAACTACCGCCTGCTCTAAACCGTGGATATCACCAGCTTGGAGCGCCAAAAATCGGGCAGAATCGTCAGGAATCACACGGAAAACAATCTGATCAACCTTCGGTGGTCCGCCCCAGTAATCCTTGTTGGCCTCTACAACGATCTCAGTGCCTTCTTGCCAAGAGACAAACTTGAAGGGGCCAGTCCCAACACAACCGCCAGAAGGTGTTCCATAACTCTCACCTGCAGCGTCAAGCGCAGCAGGGCTTGAGATGGCAAACATATCCATCGCCAGGTTCGCCAGGAAGGGTGCCAATGGCGCGCTTAACACAAATTGAACGTTGTAATCGTCTACCTTAACGACTTCTGTGATGATGCTGTCATCGTCAAAACCAAACCACATGTATTCATAGTACTCAAAGACCTGGCTCTCGTAGTGCTGAGGATGGTCTGTAAAGCGCCATCGTTCATAATTGAATACCACGGCATCGGCGTTGAAGTCTGTGCCATCGTGGAATTTCACGCCCTCGCGGAGCTTGCAATTCCATACCGTCGCTTCCTCGTTCGGAACACATTCTTCGGCCAATGCAGGAACGGGAACGGTGCTGCCAAGTTCATATTGGTACAGCGGTTCCAGCACCTGGCCAGTGACACGGAAGGATTCACCATCCGTTACGATGGCTGGGTCCAATTGAACCGAATCGGCACCACGACCAAAAATGAAAATATCACCTGTCCCGCTCACTGCAGGTTCCTCAACAGCAGGCGCTTCAGGCTCTTCAACCACAGGCGCTTCGGGTTCCGAAGGAACTTCAGCGGTTTCTTGCGGGGCACAAGCAGCCAACAACATGGCGACGATCATCAAAAGCCCCAAAAGTTTAAAAACGTTTTTCTTCGACATTTTTTTCTCCAATTTTCTAAATAACAACAAATAGACTTAAACAATTAATCGAATTAATTATGCCTCACCTCCTTTCGAAGATCAGCTATGTTTACAATCGGTGAGAATCAAACTATACGCTATTGTACACCAGTTTTTTATTTTCGTGTTATTTATATTTATTATAAATCAGATTAAAATTTTAGGATTATGCAAAAAAGAGATGAAAAAGGGTGGCGAAAACGAATTTTTTCACCTTCTAAACCCGTTGAAAAAAGCCTGACGAAGAACACATCATATTTATTGGCAAACTTTATAAACCATAACAAGCTCCACTTGCATAACGCTTATTGTGAAAATTTTGGGATTAACTTACGGTATCGACAAACACGCGCATTTCCGACCGCCCGCGGTTGCCCCATAAATGATAGGGGATAAAGGTCAGCTTTTCCCCATGGGTTGTTCGCCCTGTGATGATCACAATGCCGCCAAATAGGTCTGATGGCTCAGCTTGCAAGCTGGATGGGTCCAGCACAGCCCGGAACAGGTCAACCTCCGGGTTATCGCAGCTCTCCAGGCAGTAGACCAGCGGTCCCCGCGCCAGGGCAACTTTGCCTTGCACGGAGCGGACCCTGTGATCCGCGTGCAAAATCCGCACTGGCAGCTCAAAGTCCAGTTGAATGTGATCTCCAGGCTCCCATACACGGTTGAGACCCAGCCAGGAGGCCTTTTGCGGGCTGACGGTTTCGGGCAGCGCTTCGTCAACCGCCTGCAGAACCTCGCCATTAAGCCGTAATTTAGCCGCCAAGTTCCAGGAGGGCAGCCGTAGTTTAAGCGTAACCGGCCTATGGGGCGCCGTCATTATATTGATGTGCACTTCACCAGCCCAGGGCAGGCTGGACGCCATCTCAAGCACAATCTCGCCCCCGTCCATCCATACATGATGCTTGCTGCTGATATACTGCCCCACATAAACCGTATTGCCGTCGCAATCCAGCACGTCTTCTGGCAAGGTTGCCCAGGTGCGTGAGAGATTGGACGGGCAGCAGGGCACTTCATACCAATCCCGACGCTCGATAGCCCCATGGGTCTCAAGCGGGTTGTTGTACAGGTAACAAGTGCCCTCCCAGCCCATGCCAACCAGCGCGGCGTTGTACAACTGCCATTCATACAGGTCGCTGAGGGTGCCCATGAGCAGCGTGGTCAGCGTAGCGGTGACCGCGCTGGTGGCCACCATCCAGGCCACCGGGCGCGGGTCTGGCGTGATCGTGTCGATCACAAAGGTATTGAACCACGAGTTCTCCACCGCCCAGGCAATCTGGCCGGTCAGCGCCAGGGCCAGCATGACCGCCCAGGTGCGGCGGTTGAGGTGAGGGTGTGAAGATTTTTTTTATTTGTCTCCTTGAATGTATTTTGCCGGTTTTTAGCAATACACAATAATAAGTATACAAGAAAATTTTCACCTTCATCTATCGTTGAAGAAAACAGACCATGACATGCGTTGATGCTGAGTTAAATACTCCATCTCCGACTCACTCTTCACCACTCATACACTATACAAACACAAAACACAAGGAACCTTTCAGGACCTCACATGATTTGTAGCGCTTTCTTTTAAATCGTAGGTCACGCTTTCAGCTTGACGATAGGGTGACCATATACACAGTAAATCACACCCGCCTACCCAACTGGCCAAAAAACAATGATACACTATGGTCAGAATAGCTGGTTATCTTCTGGTGAAAACCAATGAATGAGCACACGCCCGATCTACACTTCAAAAGCCTCTCCTGGCAGGGCTTGGGCCTGCTGCTGGTCTCCGCTGCCGCCTTATGCTTTCAGATCAACCTGACGCGGCTGTTCTCCGTCTCCCAGTTCTACCATTTCGCCTTCATGGTGGTCAGCATCGCCCTCTTGGGAATGGGCGCCAGCGGCACCTTTTTGGCATTGCGCTGGGCCAAACCGGGCTTGGATGAAAGCCGCTTGTTCCCCTGGCTGGCACTGGGCACAGGTGCCAGCATGCTGGGGTCCTACCTGCTCGTCAACCAGCTGCCCTTCGATTCCTTTAGCATCTTCGTAGAACCAGTCCAATTGCTCATCCTGCTCTTACACTATGCCGCCCTGGCCTCCCCCTTCTTCTTCAGCGGCATGACCATCAGCCTGCTACTGAGGCTATTCCGCTCGTCCAGCGGCGAGGTTTATGCCGTCAACCTGGTCGGCTCAGCCCTGGGCTGCCTGGCTGCTGTCAGCGTACCGGCCTGGGTGGGTGGGGAAGGCGTGGTGGCCTTCAGCGCGGCCATCACCTGCCTGGCTGGAACCTGCTTTCTGCTGGAGAACCGCACAACGATCAAACCCGCCCTCCCCGGTGCTATGACAGCTTTGCTGGGTATCATCTCCATCTTCCTCACCCTCCAAATCCATTCGGGGAACATCCCCGCCGTGTTTGAGCTGCATCTCTCACCATATAAGAGCATTTCCTATGCCCTGCAAAATCCGCAGGCGCAAGTGCTCAGCACCCGCTGGAACAGCATCTCTAAAGTCCAGGTCGTCCGCAGCCCAAGCCTGCATTCCGTGCCCGGGTTGAGCTACCGCTACCTTCAGCCGCTACCGCGTATTGACGGCCTGTTTGTGGATGGGGGTAACCTGAGCGCTATCCTCACCGCCGAGGCCGACCTGGCCTTTGCGGAATACCTGCCCTCAGCCATTGCCTACCGTCTGAAGCCCAACGCTCACGCACTGATCCTCGAGCCGCGCGGCGGGATGGATATCCAGGTTGCCCAGGCCCTGGGTGCCAGCCGCATCACCGCCGTGGAGGGTAACCCCCTCATCGTCCAGGCCGCGCTGTCCGCTTACCAGGCGCCCTCGGTTACCTGGGTCCCTTCCAGCGGGCGCAGCTACCTGCGGGGCACCTCGAGGCGTTACGATATCATCCAGCTTCCGCTGACTGACAGCTACCAGCCGGTCGGCTCCGGTGCCTATTCCCTGGGGGAGGATTATCGCTATACCCTGGAAGCCTTCCAGGACATGCTGAGGGGATTGCAGCCCGACGGCCTGCTGGTGGTCACCCGTTGGCTGCAGGATGTCCCCAGCGAATGGCTGCGCATCTTCACCCTGGCTGTGACTGCCCTGGAAGCGCAGGGCATGGACCCCGGCGCGCAGATCATCGCGCTGCGCGGCTACAACACCGGCACCTTATTGATCAAAAACGGTCAGTTCACCCCGGCCGAAGTAAGCCTTGTGCAGGCTTTTGCCGGCGACAAAGCCTTTGACCTGGTCTTTGCGCCCAATCTTGACATCACCGAAGTCAACCGCTTCAACATCCTGCCGGAGCCGGTCTATCATCAAAGCTTCATCGATTTCTTCACTGCCCAACCCCGCAGTGACTTTTACAAAACGCATCCCTACAACGTACAGCCGCCAACCGATAACGCCCCCTTCTTCAGCCATTACTTCAAATGGTCCCAAATGGGGGAGATCCTGCGCACCCTGGGGATCACCTGGCAGCCCTTTGGGGGTGCCGGCTACCTGGTGATCCTGATCATCTTCGGCCTGGCGCTGCTTCTCTCGGGGTTGATGATCTTGCTGCCGGTCGCGTTTATCAGCCGGGGCACACCCCGGCCAGGCGGCCGGCGCGTTCCGCTTTATTTTGGCATGATTGGCTTCGGGTTCATGCTGGTGGAAATCCCGCTGATCCAACGGTTCATCCTGTTCCTCGACCAGCCGGCTTACGCCCTGGCCGCGATTTTGTTCTGCATCCTGCTCTTTTCAGGGTTGGGCAGCCGGTACGGCAGCCGAAAATTCACCCTGGCCCATGCGTTGGTCGGATTGGTTGGGCTGTTGGCACTCTACAGCCTCTTCTTACCCCGTCTCTTGCAAGTCGCTCTGGGATTGAACCTGCTGACCCGCCTGATGATTACCATTTTGTTGATCGCCCCGCTGGGATTCCTGATGGGCATCCCGTTCCCGTCCGGGCTGGCCTGGATGCGGGGAGAGGTAGATAGCGGGGCGGGCGGCGCCGCTCAGCGTTGGATGGTTGCCTGGATATGGGCCGTTAACGGGGCCAGCTCGGTGCTGGCCTCTATTCTGGCCTCTTTGCTCGCACTCAGCTTCGGTTTTACCGCCACCTATGCCATCGGGATGGTGTGTTATGCCCTGGCCTGGCTGCTGATTCGTCAATCAGCCAGCCTCAGTACGGCTTAATTGAAAAAAGCGCTGATTAGGATTACTGCTCCTCAACGCCCTCACCGGTAAAGGGGACAAACATAACGCTGCCCATATTGTAGGCCGTTAGTTCGCCCTCTGTTTTTACAAACTTCCACAAAGTTTGGGTGTACCCCTGCGGCCCGATCGGGATCACCATCACACCGCCCTCGGCCAGCTGGTCAGCCAGCGGCGCAGGCATGTGATCCGGCGCGGCCGTCACAATAATGGCATCAAAAGGCGCAAATTCCTCCCAGCCGTAGTAGCCATCGGCGGCCATTGTCTGAACCTCAGTGTACCCCAGCGCCTGGAGGACGTTTGTAGCCCGCTCGTAAAGCTCTGGCACAATCTCAATTGAGTAAACGGACACATAGCCCAGTTCAGCCAGGATCGCGGCCTGGTAACCGGAGCCTGTGCCAATCTCCAGTACTTTATCTCCCGGATCAAGGTCCAGCAGCTCCGTCATCAGCGCCACAAGCGAAGGCTGAGAAATGGTCTGACCATATCCGATGGGCAGCGGGGCATCCTGGTAAGCACGATCCACCAACGTTTCGGGAACAAATCGATGGCGTGGTACGGTGCCCAGCGCCCGGATCACATCTTCATCTACCAATTCCTGCACAGCGACCGCATGGGCTGTGAGGCGTTGTCTGGCTGCGACAAAGGCATCCCCGTCTTCTGCTTCGCTGAGTTGAACAGTCGGTACAAGCGGCTGATCAGCAAAATCAACCCCTGCGGGTGCGCAGGCTGAGAGCGCCAGCAATATGATCAAAGACACCAAAACGATGGAACGATACCATGAAGCATGACTGTTGATTGCTGGCTTTTTATCCTTGCTCATCTGATCTCCTTTCTCTCCAGTCGGCTTCCCCTAATCAGAACGGATATTAAAATAATACCAGCACCTGGCTAGACAGATCCGACGCTGTCACTTAAGGCTTGAACAGGGTCAGGAAGAGCGCGTAGAAATCAGTAATTTATTACTTGATAAACGTGTCGTCCCGCAAATCTTGAAAGGCCTGATTCAGTTCTTCCCTGGTATTCATCACAATCGGCCCGCCCCAGGCAATCGGCTCTCTCAGCGGTTGTGCGTTGAGCAACAGCATCCGGGCGCCCTCATCACCAGCCTGCATCCAGAACTGGTCCCCTTCATCAAACAGGACCACCGTTTTTTCGGGGATCAACCGCTCAGATTGTGGGTCAAACCTGGCGCTCCCTGCCAAAAGGTAGACAAACACAGTGGAGCCTGGCTCGGTCTCCAGTGTCCAAGCTGCGCCTGCCTGGGCTTCCACGTCCAGGTACAGGGGGCTGACAAATTTGCCCTCGAAGGCGCCTTTGTGCCCCTGGTAAACGCCAGCGATGATATGCACCCGGGTGCTGCCCTCTTCAACCACCGGCACGTCCGCATCCAGGATATCGTTATAGGCCGGGTCGGTCATCTTGTCCTTGGCCGGCAGGTTCAGCCAAATCTGGCAGCCCAGCAAGCGTTTTGTGGGTTGGGGCATCTCCTGGTGGATGATCCCCGACCCGGCCGTCATCCATTGGCAGTCGCCGTTCAGGATACTGCCGCTGTTGCCCAGGCTGTCACCGTGTTCCAGATCACCCTGGATCAGGTAGGTCACCGTCTCGATGCCGCGGTGCGGATGCCAGGGAAACCCGCGTATATAATCCTCAGGGTTGGTGGAGTCAAACGCGTCCATCAGCAAGAAGGGGTCGAAATCACGGGTCTCATCCCGCCCGAACAGGCGCACCAGGTGTACACCGGCGCCGTCGACGGCATGCTTTCCCCGTATGATCTTTTTGATACTGCGGATTTTTTGAGTCATTTATCGCCATCCTTTGGTTCATCAAATCAATGTTGGGACATCAACGGGCACATTCTTTCGCTTAATGCGGCGAGACATCCCAAATGATCATTGCTTTATTTGATCTTACGGTGTGACGCGGGGGATGTCAATATCACAAAATTGGTTCCCGCAATTTTTCTCTGAAAGGGCTTCACATTCCTTCATGGATTACCGGTTCATGCGGTATACTAACCCTTGCGAAAAAAAATGAAACCTGACCAAAACACCGTCTTCTGCACCTTCTACGATGCCCCGGAGCATGTTTACCCCGGGCACCCCGAACACCCGGACCGCCTGCAACCGATGCGGGCCTGGCTGGATACCCCCCCTTACCCGGAAATGGCCTGGCTGGACCACGAGCCAGCCCAAAAGGCCGAGGTTTTGCTGGTTCACCACCCGAGCATGCTGCAAGATTTGGAAGCGGCTTGCCAAAAAGGCCCCCATGAGATTGACCCCTCACCCACGTATGTGACCCAGGGCAGTTATCAAGCAGCACTCCAGGCCGCCGGGGCAACGCTGACCCTCAGCCGACGGATCCTGGCGGAAGGCCGCGGGCGGGGGTTTGCCATCGTGCGCCCACCCGGGCACCACGCGGAGCCAAACCACCCCAAGGGCTTTTGCCTGCTAAATAATATTGCCATCGCGGCAGCAGACGCCGTCGCCAGCGGGCTGAAGAAGGTGGCCATCTTCGATTTTGACGCTCACCACGGCAACGGCACCCAGGCCGCTTTTTGGAACACCCCCCAAGTGGGTTTTCTCTCCATTCACGAAGAGAAGCTCTACCCGGGCAGCGGCCAGATGGCTGCAGCACCACATGCCCGCGGACGGATCATCAACGTCCCCCTGCCAGCCTTTGCCAATGGCAAAGTGTTTACGAGCATTATTGAAGAAATTGCCACACCCTGGTTGCGACATTTTGGGGCCGAGATGCTCCTGGTTTCTGCCGGATTTGACACCCATTTCTCAGACCCGCTGACCACCGCCATCCTTGATACCCGTGCCTTTTTTGAAATTTCTCACTTGCTTATCGAAATGGCTGAAACGTACTGCCAGGACCGTATCCTGTTCGTCTTGGAGGGCGGTTACAATCCCCAGGCCTTGCACGATAACATCCAGGCCTGCCTGGCTGCACTGTGCGGAAGGTCCACCTTTCCGGACCACTTCGGGAATTCCCCGGGTGGCCGATCAAAGATTGTTGACCGCATCGAAAAACTCATTGAAATGCACCAACTATTGGAGGATTAACTTTTGTTACAGCTGTACTTTATTCGTCACGGACAATCCACCAACAACATTATCCCGTACGAAAACAATGATGACTACCTGTTTGAACGGACCACCGACCCCGACCTGACTTCCCTCGGTGTGGAACAGGCTAACCTGACCGCAGAAACCCTGGCCCAACCCTGCCCTCCAGATAGCCCAGACCCCCAAAATCGGGCGGGGTTCGGCCTGACCCATTTGCATTGCAGCCTGATGATCCGCGCTGTAAAAACCGGGTATGCCATTGCAGAAAAGACGAAACTGCCCCTGGCAGCCTGGCCAGAGCTGCACGAAACGGGCGGTTTGTTTGACACTGAAATTATTGATGGCGAACCGGTCCTGGTCGGCCAGCCCGGTCCGGGGCGTTCATTCTTTCAGTCCCAATTTCCACAGCTAATCCTCCCGGACGACCTGCCCGAATCGGGCTGGTACAACCGGGATAAAGAACCCCGTGAGCACTATTCCCTGCGGGCGCAAGCCATCATCGAAAGGCTGATGGCCGAACACGGCGGTACACACCATCGCGTGGGCATCATCATGCATGGCGGCATTTTCGCCCGCATCATCTCCGCCTTTTTCAACTTCCAGGCCGAAAATTACTGGCTGTTGATGAACAATTGCGCCATCAGCCGAATTGATATTTCACCTGAAGGCCGGGTCACCCTGGTATACTTGAACAAAGTGAATCACTTACCCGATCACCTGATCACTTGAGGCCTGTTTACGCCCCCAATGAAACACACCAGCAAATTCTCTTCCAGCATCACAACGCGACCCGCCCAACCAACAGATGCCCGCCCGGTCAGCCAGCTGATTTTTGATACCTTTCCAAAGATGGCGACCTATGTATTTGGCCTGGGCAATGCCACTCGAGCGGTGATGCTCTTTGAGACGTTGTTTTCACTTAAGGGGCATCGATTTAGCTACCAACATACAGAGATTATCACCTCAGGCAATCGCATCTTAGGGATGTTCATCGCCTATCCCGGAAAGACCCTGCTGGGATTAAATTGGCGAACCGCCCGGGTATTGTTAAAAAAATACACTTTTGGCGAGAAATTTCAGCTCATCACAAGGGCGCTGCCCATCCTCTTCATCCAGGAGGCTGCCAGAAATGAATTTCTCCTTTCTAACCTGGCAGTGAAAAAAGGCCAGCGCGGCCAGGGGATCGGCACACAGATATTGGGGTATGTGGAGGCCAAAGCCCACTGTGCGGGCTATCAAAAACTGGCTTTGTTGGTCACAATGGATAACCAACAAGCCCGGGAGTTCTACGAACGCCATGGGTTTCGCGTCAGGGCTGCCCATTTAGAATCCAATCGGCGCATCAAACACCTGGGACCCGGCTACCTGCGTATGGTAAAGGAGATCAAACAATGACCGAAAGCGCTTCTGGCCCATACCCCCCTCAAGTCCTTGAAGTGATCAGTATTCTACACGAAAACGAGATACCCCACGAAGTGCGTCTGTTCGATGCACCTGCCCGCCAGGCCAGCCATGCAGCAGACCTGCTGAGCTGCCCGCTGGGGGCGATCGTTAAATCTTTGGTGTTTGAAAATAAGTCCAGCGGAGGGCTGTTTCTGGTGCTGGTTTCAGGCGAGAACCGGGCAGATCCGCATATCTTGAGCACGCTGGTGGGCGCCCCGGTGGGAACCGCAAAACCAGAGACAGTGCTCGCCAAAACGGGGTTCCCGGTCGGCGCAGTACCGCCCCTCGGCATCCATGGCATGGGCCTAACCCTCATCGATGCGGATTTGATGTCCTACCCGCACGTGTGGGCATCGGCTGGCGCAGTCAACGCCCTCCTGCGGGTTTCACCATCAGACCTCCATCGGCTGACAGCCGGACAGGTCAGGATGATCAAACAAAGGTGAAATGCACTAATCGTGCTCAAGAGATGAGAGAAATCCCCTGGTAAAACAGCTCAATGACCGCGATTAGCGACCATCACCCCCCCATAAGAATAACGGTCATTCCAAAAAGGAACAATAACCATTTTTAATCAGCGATTTAAGGTTAAAATAGAAGACATGAGCACTGGTTTGGCCAATCTGATCCTTCAAAGCACTGGGTTCAGTCATTCTATTCACCAAACCCAAGGATAGCCACTGATATGCCTGTCTACTTAAATATCATCTTCATATTCATCCTGTTTTTCTTCAATGCCATCTTCGCCATGTACGAGATCGCCATGGTGGCTTCAAAAAAGGTCCGCCTGCAGCAGCGCGTTGAAGAAGGCCGCAAAGGCGCTGCCGTTGCGCTGGATTTATTGGCCGACCCCAGCCAGCAATACCTGTCAACCGTGCAGGTCATGATCACCATGATTGATACATTGGCCGGCATGATCGGTGGTGCCCTGCTGGCCAATCCACTGGCCGAACAATTGGTAAAGGTGCCCGTTATCGGTAATTATGCCGGTATCATTGCCTTCATATTGGTGGTGACCGTTATCACTTATTTTTCAATCGTGTTGGGTGAACTCATGCCAAAGCGTATGGCCGTCAGCACACCGGAGAAAATCGTCACCATCCTTTCACCGACCATCCGCTTCTTAACCCGGCTGTTCAGACCCCTTACCAGGTTCTTAACCTTTTCCGCTACCTCGGGGTTGAAGATCTTCAGAATCAACACCGATTTAAGCCCCACGATCACCACCGATGAGATCAAAAGCTACATCGAAGAGGGGCGTGATATCGGCCTGATTGAAGATGCCGGCCAGGAGATGTTTTCAGGCATCTTCCGGCTGATAGATAGGCGGGTGGAAGCGCTTATGACCCCCAGGATGGAAATGACCTGGCTTGATATCAACCACTCCACGGATCAAATTTGGGAACAAATTCTCAATACCGCTCATTCCCGCATTCCGGTTGCCGATGGCGACCTGGACAAGATCCTGGGCTATATCCAGATCCGTGATCTGCTTGGGCATACCCCGCCTGGCCCAGATTTTGACTTCAAAGATTTCATTAAAGATCCCATTTATCTGCCGGAAAATATGGCGGCGCTTAAAGCCCTGGATGCCATCCAGGGAAGCGGTGTCCACCTGGCTGTGATCCTCGATGAGTTTGGCGGCATAACCGGCATGGTGACCGACTACGATATCCTCGAGGCCATTGTCGGCGAGATCCCTGAAGACAGTATGGATACCGATTACCTTGTCTTTCAGCGTGAAGATGGCTCCTGGCTGTTTGATGGGTTAATTGTCATCGATCAGCTCAAAGAGATCCTAAACTTTTCAGAGATGCCCGGTGAAGACCGAGCTGCCTACCAAACCCTGAGCGGCTTTGTGATGAGCCAGCTGGGCCGCATTCCTAAAACGGGTGCCAGGTTCAGCTATGAGGGTTACCGCTTTGAGGTAGTGGACATGGATGGCAGGCGTGTGGACCGTGTTTTAGTCAGCCCGCTGCCAGAGGAGACGCTACAGGACGAGTAATGCCAGCCGCTCTCCCAATAATACGCTGAATTGGGTTTCCCCCACACCCCCTCTGTGAAACTTATCTGCTATCGGATAACAGGTTCCAGGCTTCATCCGCAATGAACCGCTTCTGCAGCTGACCGATGCCCAAACCCGGCATCACCTGTGATAACCAGGATTTATTGTTCTTTGGATTTCATCCGACTTTTCTCCCTCTAATTGTCTGTGCGGAGCAGGTCCAGGGTGCGAGACAGCACTTCGATCACCGTTTGGTGCATGATCTCCAGCCGCTCACCCAAAAAATGGCACGCAAAAGCCCGGGTCGTCTCGGCTGTGCTGATCCCCATCCACACCAACCCCACCGGTTTTTCAGCGGTGCCGCCTGTCGGCCCGGCAATCCCCGTGGTGGATAGGCCAACATCGGTGCTAAATTTAATCCGAATGCCCTCTGCCATCTCACAAGCCGTCTGCTGGCTGACCGCGCCAAAGGCCTCAAGCGTGCTCGACTGAACGGCAAGCACCTCGGCTTTAATCGCGTTGCTATAGGCCACCACACCGCCTATAAAATAGGCTGAAGAGCCGGAAACCGCTGTAATTGCATGGCTGAGTAACCCGCCAGTACAGGATTCAGCGGTACTGATGGTCAGACCATGCTGATTCAACACCTGCCCAAGCGATTTCGAAAGGGTTAACAGTGTTGGTTCCATCACTCACCTTCAGATTTTCTCCGGGTCTTGATGCGCCTGGCCTTTACCAAGCTCCTGCGAGCGGGTGAAGGCCGCCCAAATGGCGCGCGAGATGGCAGTGCGAAAGCCCATTTTCTCCAGGTAATAAATGGCTGCGGCCGATGTCCCTGCCGGTGAGGTCACCTGGTTGCGCAGACGGGCCGGGTGGGCCTGGTTCTGGTTATAAAACGAGACAGAGCCTTTGATGGTCTGTAATACCATTTCCTCCGCAATTCGCCGCGGCAGGCCCAGGTGGACGCCTGCATCAATCAGCGCTTCCACAAACAGGAAAACATAAGCCGGCCCGGTGCCGGAGACCGCCGTGGCCATATCGATATAGGATTCCTCGCCCACAAAGATTTCTTTTCCCAACGCATCCAGCACCTGTTGTGTGAAATCGTGCTGTTCAGCCGAAAGGTGCGGGTTGTGCGTCCACACCGTCATACCCTCGCCCACCTGGGCGGGTGTGTTTGGCATAGCCCGAACAACCGCGGGGTGCTCAAGGCCTGTGGCAAGGGACTGAATGGTCGCGCCAGCCACAATAGAAATCACCAAAGCATGGTCCGGAAGTTTTCCTTGCAGACCGCTCATCACCACAGCCAGTTTTTGTGGTTTGACAGCTATAATCACCACATCTGCATTTTGGATCGCACCCGCGTTATCAAGCGTGTACTGCACCTGGAATTCTTCACGCAGTTCCTCCAGCCGCTCCAGCCGCGGCCCTGCTGCGGTAATCATATTGGGCGGAATGCCTTTTTTCTTGATCAGGCCAGCGATAATGGCCTCACCCATCACACCTGGGCCAATAATTGAAAAACGATGTTGTTGATTGATTTCCATGCTGATTTCCTTATATGTCAGAT
>JBLRWR010000003.1:0-29460 GCA_047921135.1 Candidatus Brevefilum sp. | reverse complement strand
CTATTACCAGGTGGACCCGATCCTGGGGGGTAATGAGGCTTATTTTAAGTTGCTGAATGAAGCACACCGGCGGGGGATGCGGGTCATTTTGGATGGCGTGTTTAACCATGCCAGCCGCGGCTTTTTCCAGTTTCATCATATCCTGGAGAATGGGGAGAAATCCCCTTATTTGGATTGGTTCACAGTGTACGGCTACCCGATGAACGCCTACCAGGGCAAACCCAACTATTCAGCCTGGTGGAACCTGCCCGCACTGCCCCAATTCAACACGGATAACCCGCGCGTGCGGGAATTCCTGTTTGGTGTTGCCCAATATTGGATTGAGCAGGGTGCGGATGGCTGGCGATTGGATGTGCCCTTTGAGATCAAGGACGAATCCTTTTGGCGTCAATTCCGCGATGTCACTAAAGCACCCAACCCGGATGCTTACCTGGTAGGTGAAATTCCTTCCGAAGCGCAAGAATGGCTGCAGGGCGATATGTTTGATGGCGTGATGAACTACCAGTTCAGCGCAGCCTGTGTGGGCTTCTTTGGGGCGGGCAGCCGCGATGAGGCCATGATCTCGGGGATGATGGGGCTGCCGGAGGTGCCAGAACTGGATGCGGGGGGTTTTGCTCACCGCACCAAGCAGTTGCTGGAAATCTACCCGCGGCAAAACGCCCTGGCACAGCTCAACCTGATGGACAGCCACGATATGCCGCGCTTTTTAAGCATGGTCAGCGGAAAGAAAGAAGCCTTCAGGCTGGCGACCCTGTTCCAAATGACCTACCCGGGCGCGCCCTGTATTTATTACGGCAATGAAATCGGGATGATGGGCGGGCGTGACCCTGAATGCCGGGCGCCCTTCCCGTGGGATGAAGCGCATTGGGATCATGACCTGCGCAACACGCTCAAAACATACACGCACCTGCGCTTGGCGCACCCGGTTTTGCGGACGGGCGAGTATGTGCCGGTGTTTGCCGAGGGGCGGCGTTTAGCCTTTTTGCGTCACCTGGAAGGCCAGCGGATGCTGGTGGTGCTGAACGCTGGTGATGCGCATTGGGACTTTAACATCCCGCTCGGGGACCATTTCCCGGAGGGGGTCGTCTTTGACGACCTGTTGGGCGGCGACGGCGCGGTAGTTGAAGCAGGGCACCTGCGAAAGGGCAATTTATCCCCGTGGCAGGGTGCGGTGCTCAAACCACAGATGTGATTGTTTGACGCTTACATACATCACCCCCACTGGAATTATGTCCCTTGGGGGTGTTTTTATTGACGGCCGTCTTTACGCATCATCTTGAGGATGGCGATTTTGGTGGGGTGATTGAAGGGCTTAGGGTCCGTGGGCGGCGGCGTGATGACCGTTTCAGGGTATCCTGTAACATCAGGCGGGACCGGTAGGGTTGTTTCCAGCTCAATATATGGGCTCTGGCACAGCGCGTCCAGTTCTGCCATAAAGTCTGCCCCGGAGAGGAACAGCGCGTTGTTGATCACCACCAAATGTCCCTCATGCGCCACCAGGGGGCGGACTTTGTTGATCAGGCGGGTTGTCTCCCCCAGCAGGTCGACCCGGCCGGCCTCTGTGGCCGAGAAAAAGGGCGGGTCGAGGATCACACAGTCAAACAACAGTCCCTGACTCCGCATGCGCCCGACCACGCGGAAAAAATCGCCTGGGACCGTCTGACAAACTGCAGTGGGCAGCTGGTTTAACGCCCAAGACTGCCGGGCAAGGCGTAAGTATTTGGCGTTAAGGTCCGTCTGCACCACCTGTGCCGCACCGCCGACACCCGCAGCAATCCCCAGGCTGCCGGTGTAGCAGAAGGTGTTCAGCACGCGCTTGCCAGCCATGTTTTCACGTAACCAGCGGCGAAGATTGCGCGTGTCCAGATAAAAGGATGCGTCCTGGTGTAACTGCAGGTCAAGGGCGTAAAGCACGCCCAGTTCGCTGATCTGTTTGGGGAGGTACCCTCCTGCCAGGCACACGCCCCGGCGAAAATTCTCTTCAGGGTGGGAGCGCTGTTTATGCAGGACGGTCTCCACATCCTCGAGCGCTGCCATCCCCCATTGGGCGGCTGCGTCAACCACCTCGTCCGATGTCCCCGGTTCGGTATGGTCCAGGATCACCAGGGCAGGGCCGTAACGGTCAAACACCAACCCGGGCAGGCCTTCATAAAAGCCGTTGCACAGGCGGTAGGCCTCGGTTTGTTGAGACAACGCAGCTCGTTTTTCGGCTGCTTTTATCAGGCTTTCAATCGCATAGGGTTCAGCAGGCATGGTATTATTTTACCGTGGATTGACTGGATTTTAATTTAGTCCAAGATAAATAAGTATTTATAAGCAACTAAATTTATGGCAAGATCAGGGAAAATTTAATAAAAGGAGATCACTTATCATGATTGCATTCTTTGAACAGTTTTCGCCCGTCATCCAAGCGTTACTTGGTACGCTGTTTACATGGTTTCTGACAGCCTTAGGGGCATCTTTGGTGTTTTTCACCAAGGATGTCAGCCAAAAACTGCTGGACGGTTTGTTAGGAGTAGCCTCGGGTGTAATGATCGCGGCCAGTTTCTGGTCATTGCTGGAGCCGGCGATCGAACTTTCGCAGGACCTGGCTGTCCCGATTTGGTTTCCTGCGGTGGTGGGGTTCTTGCTGGGGGGTGCGTTTCTGCTCCTGGTGGATAAATTGCTGCCCCACCTTCACTTAGGAATGGAAATGGACCAAGCAGAGGGGGTCAAATCCTCCTGGCAGCGCAGCGTGCTGTTGATCACAGCCATCACCCTGCACAATATCCCCGAGGGACTGGCGGTGGGTGTGGCTTTTGGTGCAGCGGCCGCCGGGGTTGAGGGGGCAGGGATTGCCTCGGCGATTGCCCTGGCGCTGGGCATTGGCATTCAAAACTTCCCGGAAGGCCTGGCGGTTTCCGCGCCGCTGCGGCGTGAAGGCTGGTCGCAGGGCAAAGCCTTTTTCTACGGCCAGTTCTCGGGCATGGTTGAACCGATAGCCGGTGTGGCCGGTGCCGCGCTGACCCTCTTCATGCGGCCCATTTTGCCCTATGCCCTGGCCTTTGCGGCGGGAGCGATGATCTATGTGGTGGCAGAGGAGTTAATCCCTGCCTCGAAACACGATGAGCATTCCGATATCCCTACCATTGGTGTGATGCTGGGTTTCGCCATCATGATGCTGTTGGATGTTGCTTTGGGATAAATTTTGAAGTCTGAAAAGATAGAAAAGCCAGCGAGATTTATCTGGCTGGCTTTTTTGATTCCTGAGCGATTTGCCAGACCTGATACAACGCAAGGTTTCCTGATTTGCCGTCTGAATAGAATGAGTCGCGCACAGTAAATCCCCCGTCAATAGCCAGGCGGGTCAGGCTGGCTTCGCTGAAGGTGTGCACATAGCGCAGCCCTGGGGTGTGGCCCGCGCGCCAATCCAGCAATACATCGCCTTCCTCAAGCTCGTTTGGGTCCAGCCCCACAGTTGACCAGGGCAAGACACGCTGGCGCAGTTTTGGGCTGTTGTGCCACTGCCATACGGAAACCACAACCAATCCATCAGGCGCGATCAATTTTCGGAAGGCTTTCACTGTTTGCAGCCGGAGTTCGGCCCCGGGCAAGTGGTGCAGGACTGCGAAGGAGACCAGCCAATCAAAGGGTTGGTGTGGGAGGGTTGCAGGCCAATGGGAATCTGCCAGGTCAACGCTCTGAAAAGCATAGGCACCGTCAGGTGGGCTTATAAGTAAATGCCTGGCGTCTGCCAGCAAACCCTCGCTGAAATCAACCCCGAGGTAAGTTCCGCTGAAACCCTGGTCGGCAAGCCGCCTGGCCAGGGTGCCGTTGCCGCAGCCAACATCCAGAATGGCGGCATCCTTTGGGATCACCTGGCTGACCCTCCCCACGCCCGGCTGGACTTGGTGACGGGTGGCGCTGAAGGAATGCGCGAACTGCTCATAGAAGGCCTGGTTGATCTGGTGCAATTTCGCTTTTGTGTGCGTGTCCATAGTGTGTATGTGAATGGTACTTCAAAACTCAACAGCGTAGTGGAAGGTGCTATTCGTGTGCAGGAAATAATATTGGCCCTAATCACCTTTGGAATCGGAAATCTCGGTTTTGTTTTTGCGTTTCTTTAACAACCACCAGAAAATCGTTGCGATGATGCTCCCGCCGATGACGGCGATCGGGATCCACTCCAGGAACTGGAACAGGATCACACGTTTGAATATGGCCCAATAATCTCGCCAAAACCCCGCATACCGCGTGCCAAACAGGTTCAGGTGGGCTAAATTGGGCAGTTTACCCCTGGAAAGCAGGATGGTGTAATAGGTATAGTAACTCAACAGGGCACAGCACCAGGTGAGGATGCCGGCCAGGATGGGGCCTTTGATGCGGTCCGAATGGCGGATTTCGTAGATGACGACGGGGATGATGGGCACCAGCCAGATGCCATAATTTAAACCAATGATGATCGGGATGATGATGAAGGGGTTATCGCCCAGGTTCGGTCCCAGCCCGCTGGCCAGCCAATCCAGGAAGAACCAATCCACCACCCCGAATACCAAGCCTATCAGGATGTAAACATGCCAGCGTTTCATGGGCAGCTCCGGTGTTCTGCTGAGAATATTTTGTCTCATTTATACCATTGATTGTGTACAGGATGGACGGCCTGGACACCTGTGTGGCTGCGTTATTGACCTATTTGAGTGAGCAAAGCATATAAAAACTGCCCCCGGAGATGGAGGCAGTGGTTTGGTGTGTATGAATGGTAGTCAGAGAAACTGTTCTCAGGCGATATCGGTGCTTTCACCCGTCGGCCGTGATTTTGTCCCGCCCAAGCGCTGGTTGAGCCACATGCGCTGCTGCAGGCTTTCAGGCGTGATCAGGCCGATCAATTGGCGTCCTTCGAGCACAGGCAGCACCCGGTGATTGGCGAATTTTGGCAGCACGTCCATCAACGGCAGCTCGGGGTGCAATCCCTCAGGCTCCGTTCCGATGGCGGCATAGGCCGGGGCGCGATTCCCCAACCGGTCGATGGTTCTTTGCAGGTCGTTGCGGTGAATGATCCCCAAATAGTTGCCATTGGAGACAACGGGTAGGTAGGCCTGACCGGTTGCCATTACCAATTGGAACACATCCGAGAGCGGTTGGTTGGCCTCCACCTGGTAAAATTGCGACACCATGGCGTCTCGTACAAGCAAACCCTTGAGGCCGGCTTTCATTTCAACTGTCTGGGCCTCTGCTCCGGCGCCAAACCAGACGAATACAGCAGTGAGGATCAGCCAGGGGTTGATGAACAAGCCCGCAATGCCCATCAGGATGGCCAGGCCTTGACCGATATGTGCGGCGATGCGGGTTGCTTTGGTGTGATCTATGAACAAGGCCAGGGTTGCTCGCAGCACCCGACCGCCATCCATGGGGAAGGCGGGGATCAGGTTGAACAACACCAGGGTGATATTGGCGATCAGAATCTGCACCCAAAAGCTTGACAGCAGGCCGGGCAGGTTGAGCGGCTGGCTGAAGACACCCGAAAACAACAACCCGGTGAACAACCCCCCGGCGATGACCACATTGACCGCAGGTCCTGCAACAGCAACCAGGAATTCTTCTTTGGGATCTTCCGGCATGCTTTCTAAGCGGGCCACGCCGCCAATGGGCAGCAGGGTGATGTCTTTGGTTTGGATACCGAACAGCCTGGCCGTGAGCGCATGCCCAAACTCGTGTAAGACCACGCACAGGAACAAGGTCAGGATCAGCAGGACGTTGGTCAGCGCGGCTGAGATGGTCCCACCGTTCATATAGGCAGAGAGCCCAAACCAGATTAATATGAAGAAGAATGTGAAGTGGATTTTGATGTCAATCCCTGCAATGCGTCCAATATGCCATGCTGATTTCATTTTTTCACCTCTATTTTGTCCATCTATTTATTCATGCTACCATTTTCTATCATAATTATAAGATTTCTATAGCCATTAAGTAAAATCTTTGTAAAAACTTTTTATGGATTCCCTGTGCTGCGCAGGGCGGGATTAATGGGTACAATGTATGCTGATGAAAGCAGAAAACTGGAAAAAGAAACGCGAGTACACCCAGGCAGACCTGGATTTAGCCGTGGATATATTAAAGTCGATCAAGGGCGGGATGGACCTGCACACGGCCCAGCGGGCCCACCCACGGCCGGAGGGTGGCGGTTTCCTGCCCAAGCATGCCCTGGTGGCTGCCTATACCCGCATGGTGGAGCGGGGCGAATGGGCGACGGATGACCAGTTGCTGGCCAAAATCCGCATGAAACCGACACGCACGCTCTCCGGTGTGACCACGGTGACTGTGCTGACGCGCTTTCATCCCTGCCCGGGCGAATGCATCTTTTGTCCGCAGGAAGACCAGTTGCCAAAGAGTTATCTGAGCGAAGAGCCCGGCGCCAAACGCGGGGTGGAAAACGATTTTGACCCGTATTTGCAGGTCAGTAACCGCATCAGGGCATTGGCGGCGGTAGGCCATCCGACGGACAAGATCGAGCTGCTGATTTTAGGCGGCAGCTTCAGCGCCTACCCGCAGGCGTATCAATCCTGGTTTGTCCAGCGCTGTTTTGACGCCATGAACGCAGATGAACCCGGGGGTGAGGCAGGATCCCGGACGCTGGAAGAAGCTCAACAAA
The DNA here is from genome assembly GCA_047921135.1 of Candidatus Brevefilum sp. Classification (GTDB taxonomy): domain Bacteria; phylum Chloroflexota; class Anaerolineae; order Anaerolineales; family Anaerolineaceae; genus Brevifilum. The sequence continues at coordinate 22,832 of JBLRWR010000003.1, read as the reverse complement.
TCAACGTCAACGCGGTTCACCGCAACGTGGGTTTGGTGATTGAAACTCGGCCCGACCTGGTGGACCGGGATGCGCTCGCCTGGTACCGCCATTTGGGCGTGACCAAGGTGCAGATGGGCGCGCAGAGCCTCGATGACCAGATCCTGGCGCTTAACAAACGCGGCCATACCGCGCGACAGACCCTGGAAGCCACCGCGTTACTGCGAGCTGGCGGGTTTAAGGTTGTCTTGCATTGGATGCCCAACCTGCTGGGGGCGACACCGGACAGTGACCGGGAGGATTTCCTCCGGCTTTGGGGAGAGGGTGCATACTGCCCGGACGAAATAAAGATTTACCCCTGCCAGTTGTTGGAGGGTACGCAACTCTACGAACACTGGCAAGCGGGTGATTACCAGCCCTATTCAGAAGCGACGCTGCTGGACCTGCTTGCGGATATTAAGACCACGGTACCCCGTTACTGTCGTATCAACCGCATCATCCGGGATATTCCCTCCACCTACGTGGTGGCCGGGAACAAAAACACCAGCCTGCGCCAGGATGTCCAGCGAGAGATGAAAAGCCGGGGCACACGCTGCGCATGTATCCGCTGCCGTGAAATTCGAAAACAGCGGGTGGTGGCTGAAAACGTATCCCTGCATGAACTGGTTTATCATCCCGCCCATGCCGAGGAGCATTTCCTCTCGTATGACACGCCGGATGATCACCTGGCGGGCTTTTTGCGTTTGTCTTTGCCTGAGGACCCGGATTTGACGGGCATGGATGACCTGGCCGGCGCAGCGATCATTCGTGAAGTGCATGTCTACGGCCAGTCCCTCGCGCTGGGTGAGGAACAGTCGGGGATGGCCCAGCACAGCGGGCTGGGTACCCGCCTGATCCAGCGGGCAGAGGAGATCGCTTTGGCTGGGGGGTATCGCCGCATGGCTGTGATTGCTGCAGTGGGGACCCGGTCTTATTACGCCGAACGCGGGTATGCCATGGGGGCAGCTTATATGGTTAAAGCGCTGGATTAATTCAAAAACGGAAAATACCCTAAAATTTGCATGGCCACCGGGTGCATAGCCACCGCGATCAGGCCCATCACCACGCCGACGCTCCAGCCGGCGACCACGTCCGAGAGGTAATGCACGCCCAGGGCGACGCGGGCTATGCCAACCCAGGGTGCCCAGAGTGCCACGCTGATGGCAAACCAGGGGGGACCGAAGGCAATGGCCATCACTGCCAGTGTGGCTGACCGCGCGGCATGCCCGGAGGGGAATGAGTGCGGGTCTGTGATGCGGTAAATCTGGCCCCATTCGCCTTTGGGTCGGGGACGGCGGATGAGGATTTTGAGCAGGATTACCGCCGCAGCCATGATCACCAGGCCGACAGCATAAAAGACCAGTCGCTGACGCCATTCCCCTTCACTTAACAGCCAGGCGATGAGCAATCCAGCCAGCCAAAACCAGGAATCGCCGGAATGGGCAAAAAATTTCAACACCCAGGTGGGGGCTTGTTGTTGATCTTTGATCAGTAAGGCTTTGGAGAGTTTTGCATCCAGTTTGAGCAGTTGGCGTTTCCAACGTTTCACGATCCAGCCTCCAGGAACCGGCGCAAAATGGCCAGCTGGTGCGGTTTGTCCGCGTCCATGCCCATTTCCGCATAGGGGCACAGAAGAGCCTGGGCGTCCAGGTCTAACCGGCGGCATACTTTTTTGACGGCTGACTCCAGGGTAATCAACCGCAGGGCAATCAGCAAGAGGGTGTCTAAGCCGATCATCCCGGCTTGTTTGAGGGGGTTTTTCCTGGCGTTGGTTAATTCCTGCCACAGGGGCTGTTCGGCGGAAAACACGTTTTTATCCACCGCATTCAGATCTCCGCCGCACACTGCCACATCCTTGAAGCGGACGTAGGAACGGTTTGACTCCGGGAAGCGCGCTTCCATAGTGGGCTGGGTGATGACGTTGTAGTACATCATGCGGGTTGGGTTTTCAGCAATCTGGCTGGCAAGCCAGTCCACCATATGGGGTTTGACCGCAGGAATATCCGCAGAAACGATCAGGGTTTTGGCCCGCTCCGGGTGGTCGATTTGGGTTTGGCGCACCCCGCTGCGGATATTAGCCACCATGTCGCCCTGGTCATCCAGGAAGTGCATTTGTTTCTTGGCGTGCAGGCCGCAATCAGCTGGCTGACCGATCACATATAACTCGGCTACTGATGCTGCCTCATCGAGGGCATCGATGACCCATTGGGCCATGGGTTTGCCCAACAGGTCGATAAAACTGCGCGAGCCGTTGACGCTTTCACTGAACAGAGGGTCGTCACTGGTTAGCTTTCCTCCGGCCAGGATCAGTGCGTCTACTTGCATCAGTTTAACGTCCTGATTTCCGGTTTGAAACCGACGGAATCGATCAATTCGGTCATCATTTTGAAGTACGGCTGGTACTGGCGGTAATCGACTTTCTCTTTATAATTGGTGACGGCCAGCAGGGCTGCCTCCATCATATTGGTGCCAAAAGACCGGCCTTCGTAGACGGGGGTGGTGGTCATAAGGTATTTAACCCCTGCTTGGGTAAACAGTTCCACATCCCTGGGGGTGGTGGTGTTGGTGACAATCACCTTGCCTTCGAGGTCATCTGGCATGTAGCGGGTGATGTAATGGCAGTCACCGGCAATCACGCTGGCTTGTTGAAAAGCCCACGGGTATTTCGGCTTACGCTGGTGTTGTTTTTCGCCGGTGGGGTACACCCATTCGAAGGGCAACCGGCTGACGATCGGTATCAACGAGTTGACCATGATTTTCACGCTCCGTTCGCTCCGCAGGCGCAACGGGAGCCCCAACGAGAAGAGCGCATCACCGAAAAGACAGCGGTAGCCCGCATCTACAAATGAACGCAACAGGCCGTAGCGGTCAACCGCGGTCATTACCAGGGCTGTCCGGCCGATCTGGTCGAGATAGGATCCGATTTCGGCTTCTAAAATGCCTGCACAACGCACCTCGAGGGTGTTTTTTAAGCCGCAGCCATCCGCAACCGGTGTGATTTTTACATCCTTCACCAAGGAGCTCACGGAGTGTAGCGGATACCATTTTCCGGCAAAAAATAGCCCTAAATCTGTTCCCCCGACGCCAAATGCATCCACTTTGCCGTCGAGGTCACGAAATAGTTTCCGGGCAGCCTGCATATCACCATTGGTGCCGATGCGGCTGATATGCACCTCCTGCCCCAGAAGGTTGATTGCCACCGATTTATTGCGTATTGATGAGCCAATACTGATACTAATAGCTTTTTTCATTGTATTCTTCTCTCATTCAGGATATGGCAGAAGTATACCATAACCTTAAGGTGCTGAGATGATGGCTGGCGCCTGGTTTCTTGTATCTTCGCCATGCTAACAGACAGTATAATACTGTTTTAGTTAAAGGAGGATTCGATTGCCCAATAACAAACGCGCCATCTTATGGGACCTGGATGGCACCATCGTCGATACTTATGCAGGCCATTTGCAAACCTGGGAGAACGCCCTGGAGGCTTATGGTTATCAGCTTGACCGGGCATTGTTTGTTGAGCAATTTGGCCGGAATAACGCCTCATTGCTGCCAGCCTTATTAGGGTTTGAACCAGAACCCGACTTAATGAAAAAGATCATTGAGGCAAAAGAGCGGCTGTTTCTCGAAATTTCCGCTGAATGGATCACCCTGGTCCCAGGGGTGACCTCCTGGCTTGGGGCTGCGGCTGGGCTAAATTACACCCAGGCTATTGCATCTTCAGCTCCGATGGATAACATCCGCAGCATGCTGGCGGTCCATGACCTCGAGGGCCATTTTGCCTCATTGGTCTCCGGTTCTAACTTGCCTGCCAAACCGGAGCCGGACGTGTTTCTGCGGGCTGCTGATATTCTGCAAGTCCCCAAGGAAAATTGCCTGGTGATTGAGGATTCAGTGGCTGGTGTGGCCGGTGCAAAACAGGCGGGCATGCGCTGCATCGCCGTGACGACAACCTGGCCGAGCAACAAATTATCACAGGCAGACCTTGTGGTTGATGATTTCACCATGCCATTAATTGAATGTTTGCGAGCTCTAAATTGGACTTAATTGTTGCTAATACTGGTGAGAATCAGTCGTAAATTGAGTTTTTCTGCAATATAATAAGATATTAAGAACGTCAAGCTTCAGGTATGTTAAGTATGGGTTTTGGTGTGATGAAATCCTGGACGGCATTAACAACCTTCTTCTAGGAGCGGTCTGTGGTTAGAGGATGTCTTTCCATTAGCAAGGCTCGTTGGGCAAAAACCATTTTTGCAGTACTGATGATAATCAGCCTGATGGCAGGTTGCACCCTGCCATGGCAATCCCAACCTGAAGTGAAAACCACAGACCTTGGTGATCCTGAAGCCCTGCCAACCCCCACACCCACACGTGAGCCCCGCCCCGATCTTCCCCCAGCCCTGGTAGAGGTGGATCCTTCACCTATCAGCGTGATCGGACTGAACGAGGTGATTACGTTGATCTTTAACCAGGAGATGGATACCAGCTCTGTGGAGGCGGCCATCCATTTTGAACCCCGGATCAGCGGCCGGTTTGACTGGCAGGATGCCCAAACAGTGACCTTCACACCGGACCAACCCTTACTGGCGGACAGCCGGCTGCGCGTGACCATCGACACCAGCGCTCAAGCAGCCAACCAAACGCAGTTGCAGGAACCGGTTGAATTACGTTATCAGGTTGCGGAGCACCTCCATGTGGTTCAGGTGATGCCCGCTGAAGGCGCTCAGGAGGTTGACCCGGAAAGCGTCGTATTTGTTGTTTTCAACCAGCCTGTGGTTGCTCTGGGCGAGACAACCCCTGAGGAGCCTGGTTTTTTGCTCTCTCCTGAGGTGCCGGGGAGGGGTAAGTGGTTGAATACCAGCACCTATATGTTTACGCCCGATCCTGGCATGGACGGCGGCAGGGCTTATGTGATTGAGCTCAATGAGAACCTGATTGCAAATTCTGGCGCTGGATTGGCATCAACCCAGCAGCTTGAATATCGTTTTACGACCCTGGAACCTGACATTGTCAATGTGTTACCCCTCCCGGGCACACTGCTCAACCTGGATGGACCGGTAGAGATCACCTTCAATGTGCGCATGGACACAGAAAGCGTGGTAGCGAACTTCAGCCTGATGGACCTGGAAGGGAACAGTGTACCTGGGCAGTTTGAGTGGGATCAGAACGACCGGCAGCTAAGATTTACACCAACCAGGCTGCTAGCCAGGGAAACCACGTATTACATTCGATTAAGCGCAGAGGCGCGTTCTGCAGGCGGTTTGCCCCTGATTAATGCCCTCGAGACGACCCGCAGAACCTACCCCGCTTTTACCGTCAACACCAGCGTAGCACCGCAATTTGAATCCTATTACGGTGGATTTGGGCAATACACGCTTGAATTCACCGCCCCTATTGAGACCAAGACCATCGCAGAATTTATTAACCTAGAGCCCGATGTGGCAGGATTGGATTATTATGCAAACCCGGGTGAGCGCAAACTGTGGATCAATGGGTATTTCCAGCCTGACACCACCTATACCCTGGCCATGGCGGCAAGCTTGCAGGATGCATGGGGCGGTCAGCTTGGCGATCCGGTTGAGCTAACGTTTACAACGCCGCCGGCACCACCCTCCATGAGTTTGCTTAGTGGCTATGGGGGTTACAACCTGGTTTTTGTTCCGGCGACAGAATCGCAATTGGTTTTGCAGGCGACGAATATCAGCAGCGTTTCAATTGAGCTTTCCCCGATCAGTGTTGATGATCTGATCACCCTGCTGCACCCGGATAATTATCGCTACCGGGAGATTTTCCTGCCCGAAGTGCGGGAGGTGACCACGCACAACCTGGACCTGACGAGCAACCGCCGTGAGGTAGTGACACTTCCGCTTTTGTACCATGGAGAGTCGTTAAAGCCGGGAATTTATTACCTGGGAGTGAACTCACCGGATATTCCTGAAAATCAGCCCGAGCGATACCAAAAATATTTCTTAATTGTCAGCGAGAACAACCTGGTGATGAAGGTTGCCCCGGAGCAAGCTTTTGTGTGGGGGACCAGCCTGCGAGACTTCAGTCCGCTGGCTGATGCACCTGTTATGATCTACACCACAGATGGAAACCTGCTGGTCAGGGGGCGGTTGGATGAAGATGGCCAGTTCACTGCGGAATTTGATCGGGGAGAGAATCCATTTGCCACTTATTTCGCCCTGGTGGGGACGCCCGGAGAAGCAGATTTTGCCTTTTCCATTTCCTCCTGGCAGGAGGGTTTTCATTTATATGAACGCGGCATCAATGTGGATACTTTTCCTGCTGAGGTGGATGCCTATATTTACACAGACCGGCCAATCTATCGCCCTGGTGACACGGTTCACTTTAGAGCGGTTGTTTTTGCCCGTGATGACGGTCTACCATCCTTACCAGCGCTGCAGTCGGTCAAGGTGAGCTTGCTGGGTGATCCCGGCATGGGGGGTGTGAGCACGACGCTTTATGAAAGAAACTTGTCTTTAAGCCAATTTGGAACTTTAGCAGCTTCGGTGGAATTGCCAGCCGATGTGCCGCCGGGCTTTTATTGGATCGAAATCTCTGTTGAGGATACGCCGATCAAAGCGCTGTATTTTGATGTGGCGGCATACCGCAAGCCAGGTGTCGATGTGTGGGCTGGTTTTGAAGACGCTGAACTATTGGTTGGAGAAACGATTCACGCACAATCCCAGGCGGAATACTTCTTTGGGATGCCAGCTGCGGGGCAGGCCGTTTCTTGGGGGCTGTATCGCCAGGAAGCTACTTTTTCACTGCCCGGGTACCATGTTGGTCCGATAACCGCGTTCTGGCATAGGCCTTTTTCTCCCGGGTTTTACATGCCAATGGGGGACCTGGTTGCATCGGGCGAAGGCCTTACAGATGGTGAGGGATATGCCACATTTTCATTTGCCAGTGATGATTTTGAACGGGAAAATACCATTCCGGGCAGCCAGTATCAGTACAACCTGGAAGTGACGGTGACGGACCCATCGGGCTTCCCGGTCAGCGCCAAGGATACGCTGATCCTTCATCCAGAGCGGTTTTACATCGGTGTGCAGCCGGAATCTTATTTTAGTAACGCAGGTAACTCAATAAACTTTTCGATATTAACAGTGGATTGGGAAGTTTCACCCGTAGGCAGCATCCCGGTTGAAGCCACCTTCGAGGCCATTCATTGGGACGTTGAGGAAACCGGCAACCCTGAAAACCCGTATCAATATACGGAGGTCACCGACCTGATCGCTGGGGCAAGCCCGGTCATGAATCGGGAGGGCAAGGCTCAGCTATCCTTTACCCCGCCCGACCCAGGCACTTACCGCCTTACCGTGGAAGCGGGCGGCGCGCTAACCCAAGTGTTGATTTGGGTGAGCGGAGAGAGCGCTGCATTGTGGCCTGCCCAGATGTATAACCAGCTTGATTTAACGCCGGATTCAAGCGAATATCAGCCTGGCCAGGCAGCAAAAATTTTTATCCCCAACCCCTTCCTGAGCGGCGCTAAAGCCATGGTGACCGTTGAGCGGGGCGCTGTATTGAGCAGCCAGGTTGTGGAGATTTCTGGGTCTGGGACAACCATTACCCTACCGATCACAGACGAATCAATTCCCAATCTGTATGTCTCTGCCATCCTGCTGGGGACGGATGAAACTGGCAGGCCAGATTATCGGCAGGGCACGCTGAAACTGCCTGTTTCACCGCTCAGCAAAACCCTCAACGTTGCGCTGGAGATCAATCCAGCCCTGACAGAACCGGGCGAAGAGGTGATCCTGACGTTGAAGATCACGGATCAGGACGGCAACCCGGTCCAGGGCGAATTTTCTGTGGCTGTGGTGGATAAAGCGCTGCTGGCGTTGGTACCGCCCAATAGCGAACCGATCCTTAACGCGATCTTCAGCGAAAGGCCGCTTTCGGTGCAAACCAGTTTGTCGCTGTATACCTATTCAAAACAACTGGCGATCTCTCCCCTGGAAGCGGGCGGGTTAGGCGGCGGGGCGGACCGTTTGACTGAACAAGGAATCCGAGAAGAATTCCCTGATACCGCTTTTTGGCAGGCTGATGTGATCACCGGTGTAGATGGCACTGCCCGTCTGTCTATCCCTCTGCCAGATAGCCTGACCACCTGGGTTGTGGATGTGCGCGGGTTGACCGAGGACTATCTCGTTGGCCAGGGGGAGGTTGAGGTTCTGACGCAAAAACCCCTCATGATCCAGCCCGTAACACCGCGCTTCCTGGTGGACGGGGACCAGGTTGAGTTGGCGGCGGTGGTCCACAATAACACCCCCGGTGCATTGGCGGTGGATGTCTCACTGGTGGCATCGGGGTTTACGCTGATGAACACGAACCCGGTTCACCAAGTGACGATTGACCCCGGTCAGAGCGAACGGGTGACGTGGTGGGGCCAGGTGGAGAGTGTGGCGTCTGTTGACCTGGTCTTTTGGGCGGAATCAGGTGAGCTTAGGGATGCCAGCATACCGACCTGGGGGGATCTGGAGGTCAAACGCTATACGATGCCGTACACCTTCAGTACGGCCGGTCACCTGGCAGAAGCTGGCGGGCGGCTTGAATTGGTGAGCTTGCCGATCACCACCGATCCCTCGTCGGGCGAGTTGAGCCTGGTTCTGTATCCCTCATTGTTGGTGAGCCTCATCGACGGGCTGGACGCACTGGAAGGTACACCCGAAAGCGATACGCTGACGGTGCTCTCGCGCCTGTTGGCCAACCTGAATACCAGCCTTGTTTTACGCAACCTGGCATTGGATAATGCGCCATTGGCAGATGCATTGGATGAGTCGATCAGCGTTGGCATTCAACAACTCATGACGACCCAGAATTATGATGGTGGCTGGTCGTGGTGGGTATCAGAGACCGCCAGCCAGGGGCAATCGGATCCGTTTATCACAGCTTACGTATTGTTGGGGTTGGGGATGGCGGATGAGGCTGGAAGTGAAATTGGAGAGTATGTGCTGGACCGCGGCAGGGATTTTCTGACCTTTGAGATGGAGACCCCTGGTGAGGTCCAGGCAGCTTGGATGCTTGACAAACTGGCTTTCCAGACCTATGCCTTGCGGCAAACCGGGCTTGAAGTGTCTGACAAGATCGATGGGCTGTATGCCCGTCGGTCAGAATTGAGCCCCTGGGCGCTGGGGTTGCTGGCGTTGACGGTCCGCGAGCAGGATGGTATGACTGCCCGTGTCAGTACGCTGACGACTGAAATTGAAGGCCGGGCGATCCGTTCTGCGACAGGTGTGCATTGGGAGAATGAGCGCATCTCTTGGATGCTGCCTGGAACGCCAGTTTTCAATACGGCTGTGGTTGTTTACAGCTTGGCGCAGCTTGACCCGGCCTCGACGAGCCTGCCTTTGGCGCTGGGTTACCTGATGGCCCATCACGGCAGGGATGGTCTGTGGTCGTCCAGCTTTGAATCGGGCTGGGTTCTGGCAGCGGTGGCAAAAGCGATTCAGGGCACGGGTGAGTACCCGGCTGAGTTTGGCTTCCAGGCGGCGTTGAATGATGTGGTTATTGCTGAGGGGCTGGGAGTAGGCCCGGAACTGGCGGAGGCGGTTTCTGCCTCCGTAGATATTGACCGCCTGTACCCTGATTCTCCCAACACTGTAATGATTGAGCGGGGAGAGGGGATGGGGACGCTGTATTACCGTGTGGATTTGCATACTTACCAGCCAGCAGCAACGGCGCCGTCCATCCAGGCTGGCATTAACCTGGCGCGTGATTATTACCTGGCAGGTGAGGGTTGTCCTGGGGCTGAGGGGTGCATGCCGATCGACGCCATCACCCTCGATCCGGTTGGCCGGGCGCAGTTCATTACCGTGGTGGTGACGGTGAACCTGCCGCATGATATGTACCATCTGAGGGTGGAGGACTTTATCCCGGCCGGTGCGGAGGTGATCAACCCGCGTTTCCTGACCTCATCGACCGTCCCAGCGGCCCATAACGATTTGTTTGACCTCTATGATCCCTTTGCACGGGGGTGGGGATGGTGGTATTTCAATGAGCCCCAGGTATATGATGACCATGTGGTGTGGACGGCGGATTATGTGCCAGCGGGAACATATATGCTGACCTATAACTTACTGCCCTATCAGCGCGGGGTCTACCAGGTGCTGCCTGCCCATGCCTGGCAGTTGTTCTATCCTGAGGTGCAGGGCACAACAGCTGGAGACCTGTTCAGGATTGAATAGTTTATGAGGTGAGAATAACGCCGTTTGGTGATCCAAACGGCGTTGTGTGTTTTTGACAGAATGTTAAATAAATCAGGTGGGTCAGGCGGTCATGAAGGGGATCAGGGCGATGATGATAAAGCCCACAAAAACCACCAGGCTGGCTTTGACGATTTCGTCTTTTCGCCGCCCGTCGCTGACCGTGAAAAAAGGCGGTGTGCTGACCAGTGTCAGGAGCGGCCCGGCCTTCCAGGCGAAGAAGATTCCGCCCAGCAACCCGCCGATATGGCCCATATTGTCGATATTGGTGCCCGGGGCAAACCCCATGGATAAGTTGATCAGCAGGATCACACCGAGATTGATGATCGCCTGGCGTGTGCGCAATGACCCGAATAGCTTGCGGTTCTGGTAGATGAACATACCCTGTGCGGCAAACAGGCCAAAGATGGCGGTGGAGGCGCCCAGGGATGGCGCGGGTGTGAGCACAAAGGAAAGCACATTACCCGCAAATGCTGATAAAACATACAACAATATGAGCCGGCCTGGCCTATAAAACCGTTCCAGCTGGTTGCCGATGATGTATAGCGCATACATGTTGACGGCCAGATGGAGGATGCTGCCGTGCAAGAGGGCTGGAGTTAGCAAGCGCCATACCTCACCCTGCATGATGAACTCGTTGATCTTTCCACCATACAGAAAGAGCAGATCAAAGCCTGTTACCGCCTCTGCCAGGGTTTGCAGGGCAAAAAACACAACGGTGATGATGAGTAGTGTTATCGTCATCACCGGTTTACGGTTGGGCATCTGCACCCGCACAGCTTGGCTGTGGGGGTCCGAGCCTGTTGGAGGTATCCCGTTGTTCATAAATGCACCTCCCGAGGGTGAACGCGGTGATGCTCAGCGGTGATGATGTTCTCGATGATGTCCAGTGTGCGATCCAGCTGTCCTTCGGCATTGACGACGATGTAATCGAAGATGTCCAGGGAATCATATTCCTGTTTGGCGGTCCGGATGCGCAAGGCCAGCTCTTCTTCTGTTTCACTGCGGCGGCTTTTAAGGCGTTGGATCCATTCGTCCTTATCGGTGGCGGTCAGGAAGATCAATATGGCATCCGGGCTGAGCTCGCGCACGGTTTTTGCCCCCTGAAAATCCAGGCGCATGACCACATCTTTACCGGTCTCCAGGGCCTGCCTGACCTGTGACTTTGGCACGCCTTTGTAATCTGAATATACCCAGGCATGCTCCAAAAACTCACCGGCTTCGATCATGGTTTCAAACTCTTCTTTGCTGTAGAAGAAATAGTGCTCGCCGTGTATTTCGTTTTTGCGGGGCGGACGACTGGTGGCGGTGATCACGAAGTGAACGGGCAGATTCCGCGCCTGAAGCCCCTGGACAACAGCATCCTTACCGATCCCAGAGGGTCCTGAGATCACAATCAACAGAGATGTTTGTTGAGGCTGCTTTATCTTAAAATCAATTTCCATTTATCCTTCTTCCGTTCTGCATTCCTGTGAAGATGTATGTGATGCTGCTGATAAAAATACTTGACCCTCACCTGGAAAGTTTCCAGTCCTTGATTATAATGTATTTTAGAACATGATTCGGAGATATGCCAATGCCGACCTATGAGTATCGATGTAAAGCCTGTCAGGCTCGCTTTGAGCGTTTTCTAACCTATGCTGAGTATGATCACACTGAGGTTATCTGTCCGAAGTGCGGCAGTGCCCGGGTCGCGCGCCGCATCGGCCGGGTGCGCATTGCAAAATCTGAGGATCGCCGCATTGAGGATATGGTTGACCCATCTCAATTGGCGGGTATCGAAGATGATCCCAAAGCTCTCGGCCAGCTGATGCGCAAGATGGGGGATGAGATGGGTGAGGATGCGGGACCTGAGTTTGATGAGGTTGTCTCAAGACTGGAGAAGGGGGAAGACCCCGAGCAAATCGAGCGGGATATTCCGGATTTGGGCGACGGTTTTTCAGATTTTGGGGATTAAGCTCACCGATCCAGGCGTTGCAGCAGTGCGTCGTAAGACGTCACCCAGGAGATCGCTTTAAGAAAATCTGATAGTTCGTTGAACTGAGCGCGCAGGGCTTGCACGGCTGGACCGATCGGGTCTTCTCCGGCAGCGCCGCCTTCGGGGTCTGCACTGTAGGCGCCGTAAAAGGCAAAATAAGCCTGGTTCAGCTTGCGGATGGGGTAGCCATGTTCCCAAAAGACCTGCCGGCGCGCTTCCATGAAGGCTTCTGCGCCTTCAATATCACCTTCCGCCAGCAGGCGGTCGGTTTCAACACGGGTCAGGCGCATCTCAGCCTGGAAGTTGAATCCTTCCGGCTCAGGGGCCGCTTCAGGGGGCGCTGGTACGGCATCTACATGCGGCGGCAGGGGGTCCGGGGGGAGATGTTCGGGATAATACTTGGCAAGGATCAGGCGTCCCAGTTCCTCACCGGCTATCGTGGCCGTGGTTTCGTTAATGGTGCGCAGGGCTTCGTTGGTGAAATAATTGATCCCCAGGGGACGCAGGGTGAGATAGTTGTGCACCCACTCGTGTGCGATGACCTCGGAGAGCCACACCAGGTTGGCTGATTGCATCACCATCGTGGGGTAGGTGCCGATCCCGCCCACCGGGACAACCAGAGCAGCATGGTCCAAATTGGCCAAGATCGAATCTTCCAGCTGATTTTTTTGATCGATATTAATCCCGGGCGTCAGGGATATATCCAAAACCCGGCGGACTTCCGTGCGGGGTGAGATCACCAGGGATTGGGGAATATCGCTCACCTGGTAGAGTGAGGGCGGAAAGGGTTGTCCTAAAAACCCCAAGCCGCTCTCCTGAAGGATATCCATTAATTGGGTCTGCAGGACGGCTTCGGCCACGGGTGTTAAGGCGTTGAGATGGTTGAGTTCCAATTGGTATTCTGCCCGCAAAGGCTGGCTGACCTGATCCGGGTTGGCGATGTGGGGGTTGGTGTAGATGGCGACAATTTCAGCGTTCAAGGTGTTCACACGCTGTACTTGGGCCAGGTAGTCCAGAACAAGCTCGGATTGTGCCTGGGGAGTCAGGAACCGTTCCAGGCTTAACGACCAACCCACGAGTTTTGCCCAGACCGCTTCCAGCGTCCAGGTGCTGAAATCAAACTCGATCGGGCGGGTGAAGGCGCGCACCTGCGAGGTGAGGCCTGCTGGAGGAATGGCCGAGCCGCCCATGATGAAGATCAGGCAGGTCATCAGGATGGCCAACCGAAAAATACGCTGGCTTGTGCGCAGGATATGGTTCAAATTTGGTCTGATAGCCATAGTTTGGATTTTAGCACATGGGGCAATGGGCGTGTCAGTAGGGTAATCGCAAAGTGGGGAAGGGGTTTTTACAGAGTGAAGGTCGTTAAATCTGTGAAATTGTTTAACTTTGCGATTGCCCTGGATGTGTCAGGACAGCGTTTTGATTCCGGTGCAATGTGTGGTTTAATTAAGCCTGTTAGCTAACCTAGAAGACTCACACAACCGATAGATCGGAAAAGATCATGACAGATGGATTGGTAGAAAATTTAACAGTAGACACTCAGGACATCACCTTTTTGGTCAATAAGGTATTTACGATCCACAGTGTGACCACCGGCAGTGAACGGCACGGGTTCCGCGTCCGCTATAACGGTCAGATGCGGACAGCCGACAGTGAGGCTGCCTATGATCAGCTCACGGCCGGGCTGAAGCCGATGAGCTTGATGCCCCTGTTTCGCGAGGATGAAAGCGGTCAGTATATTCTCATCATCAACCAACGCCCTGAAGGAAAAATCGGGCCGATTTGGGTGAATGTGCTTTTGTTTGTGCTGACGGTGTTCAGCGTATTGTTCACCGGGGCACAGTTTGGCACTATGGCAGTTGATGCGCAGATGTTTAGCTCATTGGGCGGCATCGCCAGGTTTCTTCTGGGGGGCTGGCCTTTTGCGGTCAGTTTGCTGGGGATTTTATTGGCACACGAGTTTGGCCATTACCTGGTGGGCCGGGCACGCGGGGTGAAGGTGACCTTACCTTATTTTATCCCCTTTCCATTCAGCGCTTTTGGCACGATGGGCGCCTTTATCAGCATGAAGGCGGTGCCCAAAAATAAAAAGCACATGCTGGAAATCGGCGTCGCCGGTCCGTTGATCGGATTGCTGGTCACTATCCCGGTGTTGTTGATCGGTTTGAACCTTTCCACCTTGGGCCCTATTGCGGCCGAGATGCCGGAAGGCTATGTCCAGTTCTTAGAGGGCAACTCGATCCTTTATCTGTTGGCGAAGTACATTACCTTTGGTGAATTATTGCCCCAACCGGTCAGCTATGGGAATTTGTCACCGGTTTTGTACTGGGTGCGGTATTTCTTCACCGGCCGGCCGCTGCCGCTGGGCGGTTTGGATGTGCAGATACACCCCGTCGCCTGGGCGGGGTGGGCGGGCTTGTTTGTGACGGCTTTAAACCTGATCCCGGCCGGGCAGCTGGATGGGGGGCATATCCTTTCTACGCTGCTGGGGAAAAAGCGCGCCAAAAAGATTTACCCGTTCATCCTGATTGCGCTGATTTTGCTCGGGTTTGCCTGGCAGGGTTGGTGGTTGTGGGCTGCCCTGATCTTCATTGCCGGACGGTATCATGCAGAACCCCTGGACCAGATCACGCCCATTGATCGCAAGCATCGAATTCTGGGTATAATCGCGCTGGTGGTGTTCATCTTGAGCATCATCCCGGTTCCGCTGGTGATCATCCAATGAGCAAAATGATGGGATTTTTACACTTGATGTATTCAAAAAGATGGCTGATCGTTTTCTTTTTTGCGTTGGTTATGCTAACAGGCTGCTCAGCTGAACCCCAGCCTGAAGCTGAAACGCCAACAGCAACCGCAACGACCACCAGCGCCCCAACCCGGACGGTCTCCCCAACCCCTGAATTTACACCTACGCCAACGCAGTCCGTGGGTTTGACAGTTAACCCGGACGACCTGGAAGGGGTAATTGTCCGCTTTGCGCATCCGTGGGTGGGCGAGCCAGCGGACATGCTGGAAAGTGTGGCCCGTGAATTCTCGCTAACCAACCCCTGGGGGATTAAGGTGGAGGTTTACCCCCACGGTGGGGAGATGGTTTTGGTTGAAGCACTGCAGGTTGCAGAGGCAAACGGTGAGATGCCAGATCTGATTGCTGCTCAACCTTATTTACGATCGTTGATGATGGCAGAGGGTGGATTGGCTGATATTGGTGTCTATATTGATGATCCTCAATGGGGTTTTAGCCCGGATGAACGCGAGGATATCCTGCCGGTCTTCCTGGAGGCCTTTACCGTTGAGGATCAGATCGTCGCGTTGCCCCTGGCACCGCAGGCTACAGTGTTGTTCTATAACCGCACCTGGGGAGAGGCATTGGGCTTTTCAGAGCTTCCCCGCGAATTAGCGACATTTCGGAGGCAAACCTGTGATGCCACGTTTGCCAACTGGCAAGATGACAATCAACCGGGCGGAACGGGCGGATGGGTGATCAACCTGGAGCCGGCGGTGTTAGCCAGCTGGTATTATGCCTTTGAGGGCACGCTGCCCGCGGCGGATGTGCCGGTGTTTAATAATGAGGCTGGTCGCGATGCCTTTGGTTACTTGTGGGATTTGAAAAACCAGGGCTGTATCTGGTTTGCTTTGCAGCCCGACCCATATGCCTATTTCGCCAACCGCCTTGCGCTGTTGTATGCCGGCCGAATGGACCAAATCCCGGTGCAGATGAACTGGATGGATGCTACGGGCAGTGAGGATGAATGGGAAGTGCTTGGATTCCCTGGGCCGGCCGGAGAGCGTATTTTGATCGATGGCCCGGGTTTGATGATCGTGAGGGACACGCCAGAACAAGAACTGGCAGCCTGGTTGTTCAGCAAATACCTTCTTGAACCTAATGTGCAGGCCAGGCTGGTGGAGAGCATGTTCAGCCTGCCGGTCAGGGCATCGGCTATGGACTTGTTGACAGATTTTGAGGCGGAATACCCCCAGTGGGCACAAGGAGCAGCTTTACTTGATGCGGCCAGTGCCCTGCCTGCGTCTGAATACTGGCCGATGGCGCAATGGGCACTGCAGGATGGGGTCAATCGCATTTTGCAGGATGAAAGCGGCAATGTGACCCTGCTCCTGGAACAGATGGATGCGCTGATCGTGGATTTGGTGGGGTCAATGCCCTGATGGACGCCAAACCGGAGGTGACGATCTATACGGACGGGGCGTGCCAGGGCAACCCGGGACCAGGCGGCTGGGCTGCGCTCTTATGCTACGGTAAGCACGAGAAGGCGCTCTCTGGCGGTGAGCAAGACACCACCAACAACCGCATGGAACTGCGGGCGGCATTGGAAGCCCTGCGAGCGCTGAAGGAGCCGTGCCAGGTGACCCTGTTTACGGATTCGGCCTACCTCAAACGCGGCATTACCGAATGGCTGCCAACCTGGAAGAAACGCAACTGGCGGCGCAAGGCTGGAGAACTTGCCAATGTTGATTTGTGGATGAAACTGGATGAAGAGATTTCTCGCCATGAGATTCGCTGGCGCTGGGTGAAAGGCCATGCGGGGAATACCTATAATGAACGGGTGGACCGGTTGGCTCGAAAAGCCATTCCAAAATCGTGAAACGGTCAGAGCCTGGCTAGCGGATTGCCAGGGTACTTTTAAGATGTTATATTAACCTTAATCACCGGGTACATTCACCAGGAAGTTATAATTTACCTTGTTTTGGGTAAAAACATCGCCTGGTTCCAAGTTTTGTCTGTTGGCAATTCCAGGAAGCCTACAGACAGGGAAATGAGCACACCTGATGTTTCGCTGGATTCGCTCACGACGGTTTGTGTTTCAATTAATTCTGATCTTTGTGGTTTTCACACTGGCCACAGTGGTCGGTTTAGGCATCCCGGTTAGCATCATCCTGAACCGCCAGGAAGAGGCGCAGATGCAAGCGCTGCTGGACCAGGCTAACCAGACCACAATCGCCCTGTTTGAAAACAACCTTAATCAAATGAACACGTTGGTGATGTTAATCACCGGGCGCCCTACCCTCAACCAATTGCTTCTAGAAGGCGATGACCCACACGCCTTAAACCAGTATCTGAACGAATTATTAGAGAATGCCAACGCGGACGTGATGATCATCTGCCAGCAAGACGAACTGATCGCCCAGGCAGGTGAGGGCGCCCAGGCGGCATTATGCACTCCCGAGCGTTTCGGGACTTTTGTGTCTGTGCATCAGGATGCCTGGCTGCTGATGTCTGGTGAACCTGCAGCCGCAGGTGCTGGGGAGTACCTCCTTGTAGTAGGTCAACGCGCCGAATCGATTTTCCAATCGCTAAAAACTCAAAGCGGCCTGGATTATGCCCTGTATGATCAGCGTGGGTTGGTGGCCCTCAGTCAGGTTGATTTGCAGGCGCCTTTGGGGCAGATGAGTCCTGGAGACCTTGCCCAGGGGCAGAAATTAGCCCTCGGTGTTGAATATCCGCGGGTCAACACCCATCTGGCCGGGTTGATCCCTCTGCCTGATCCGGCAGAATTTACACTTGTCGGTTTATTAGAGATCAGTGCATTTCAAGCCTTCAGCCAAAACGTGCGCGGTATTATCCTGGCGGTGCTGATTATCGTCAGCCTGAGCGGCGTGGGTGTGGCCATCCTGGTTTCTCGCCAGGTCAGCCAGCCCCTGAACCGCCTGGCTCGGTCTGCTGAGGCGTTGCGGGGCGGTGATTTCGAGACCGCTTTCCCGGCACAATCAAAAGTATGGGAAATTGACCAGTTGACCAATGCCCTTGAGGACGCTCGTGTAAGCCTAAAGTATTCGCTGGAACAGCTCCAAAATGAAAAAGCCTGGATTGAAAACTTGCTGAAAGCGGTTGTTGAAGGCTTGTTGGCTATTGATAAAAACCAGCGCATCACCTATGCCAGTGAAGCCATTGAAAGCATATTGGGTATTGAACAGGTGCGGGTCATCGGCCGGCGGGTTGATGACGTTTTCGTCACCCCTGCTGGAGAAAACCTGTTCAGCCAACAACTGCAAACCATCAGCCAGAACCGGCGCATCCCCATATTGGTGAAAGGGCGTGAAATCTTGCTGGCGGTGTCGGCTTCTACGCTTGTACCGCCAGACGCGGGGGATGCCATCCTGGCTGTGGTCATTCGGGATGTGACGGATGAGGAGCGCATCCACCGGTTGCTGGGTGAATTTTTAGCCAATATCACCCACGAATTCCGCACACCACTGACCGCACTCTCTGCCTCGGTTGAGTTGTTGGTCGATCAGCTGCCTGGCCTAACCGTTCCTGAAACGGAACAGCTGTTAAAAGCCCTCAACATCGGCATCATTGACCTGCAATCATTGATCGATAATTTAATTGAAGCTGCCAGCATTGAAGCTGGTCGGTTCAAAGTAAACCCTCAACCGATTTCATTGCAGAGCGTGATTAACACTGCGATCAGCACCATTGATCCGATTGCACAACGAGGCGGGTTGCATCTTGAGTGTCAGGTGCCGTCTGAGGCGATCCCTGTCAGAGCCGATCTGCGTCGTACGGGGCAGGCGCTGGTCAATATGCTCTCAAATGCCGTCAAACACAGCCCGGAGGGGGGAACGGTATTGGTGACCACCCAGATTACCGCTGGTGAAGTTCGGGTTGAGGTCCACGATGAGGGCGCAGGTGTGCCTGTGAACCTTCAGCCAAATTTGTTCAACCGTTTTGTGACACCCACACCAGCAGGTGATTATGGTCAGCTTGGGTTAGGTTTGGGGCTTTCGGTTGTCAAAGCCATTGTTGAAGCTCAGGGTGGCTCGGTTGGTTTCAGAGATGGTGAAACAGGTGGGGCTGTGTTCTGGTTCAGCTTGCCTATTTGGGAGGATGGTGAATAATGAAAGCCTTGATTGTAGATGACGACCGCACTTTGGCCGATTTGCTGGCTTTTACGCTGCGACGGGAGGGATTTGAGACGTTCCTGGCTTATGATGCCCCCAGCGCAATCCGGGTCTTTGAAAAAGAGATGCCGGATGTAATGGTTGTGGATGTGAACATGCCGGGAGAACCCGGTTTGCGGAATGGCTTTGATGTCTGCCGGAAGGTTCGCCAAACCTCCGGGGTGCCTATAATCTTGTTAACGGTCAGGGACGATGAGGACGACGTCGTCCAGGGGCTATCCATCGGGGCGGATGACTACGTATTAAAGCCTTTCAGCCCTCGGCAGTTGGTTGCGCGCATCCAGACCGTTCTCAGGCGGGCGTCGGCAGGCCGGTCGCATACGATTGCCCCATATATGTATGAGAACCTGCAATTTGATCCCCAATTGCGCACGGTGATGCGCAGCGGATATGAACCGGTCACACTAACCCGGCTGGAGGCCCGCTTGCTGGGGATTTTAATGCTCAATTGCGGCCGGGTGATGACTGCTGACCAAATTATCGACCATGTGTGGGGCGCAGGTGGGGGTAATACTGAAATGCTAAGGCAATTGGTGCGCCGTCTGAGATTGAAAATTGAGGAGAACCCGGATGAACCCGAGCTTATTATGAATCTACCAGGCGTGGGTTATGGTTTTGCTATTTAGCTAATCTTGTTATACAAGGGGGATGGGGATTTATCATTTATCACGTAAATATCACAGGTTTATCACGATCCTGGTCATATGGATCGATTACCCTTGAATTAAGACCCACCAAGCGGTGATGCCGTTCTGTTTGGCAATAATTTATTGGGTTTTTGAGGATAAAATGTCGATACAACTTGAAAACATCAGCAAATATTACGATCAGCAGGTTGTGGTCAACAATGTCAGCCTTGAAATTCGAGATGGCGAATTCTTTGTGCTGCTGGGGTCCAGCGGCAGTGGAAAAACAACCATTCTCAACATCATTGCTGGTTTGGTGGCGCCAGAAAAGGGACGGGTGTTTTTACACGGGCGAGATGTGACCCACCTTCCAACCCCAAAGCGGCGCGTAGGCTTTGTGTTTCAGAATTATGCCTTGTTTCAATATATGAACGTGGCTGAAAACATCGAGTTTGGCCTGGCGGTTCAAAAATTACCTAAAGCACAACGCCAGGCAAAACGTGATGAATTGCTGGAGCTGGTTGGGCTGGTAGGTTTGGGCAACCGGATGCCCAGTCAACTTTCGGGTGGTCAGCAGCAACGCGTCGCGCTAGCTCGGGCGCTGGCTGTTGAACCCGATGTGCTTTTGTTTGATGAACCCCTGGGAGCGTTAGATGCCAAAATTCGGGCGGAGTTAAGGCGCAGCCTCAAGCAAATTCAACAAAAAGCAGGGGTTGCGGCCATTTTTGTAACCCATGACCAGGAGGAAGCCTTTGACCTTGGCGATCGAATTGGTGTGATGAATTACGGCCGTCTAATTGAGGTCGGTACACCGCGCGAGCTCTATGAAACTCCGAAAACTGAATACGTAGCCTCTTTCTTGGGATCCGCCAACCTGTTATTGGGGCTAATATGGGGTAAAGAAATTCATATCGGTGATAAAGCATTCCCGATACCGGATACAACCCTTGACCTGGCTTCGGACGATCGTGCCCAGGTCCTTTTTCGACCTGAAGATGTGGATTTGGTGCAGGACATTAATGCATTAAGCAGTGTGCCTTTGGGCACAGGAAAAATCATTGAAAAAGAGTTTAAGGGCACTCATGAGCGCCTACGGATAGCCTTGCCCGCCATCCAGGGCGTGCGCTCCATCTCGCCCACAGTGCCTTATGGAAATCCCGGCTTCATTATGGAGGTCAACCGCCCCCCTGAGCAGAGCGCTGCGCTGCCCCTGGAAGTTGGCAGTGAAGCGGTGGTTGGTGTTCGGCGGATGCATGTTCTCTCTCATCCCGGGATGAATTTTTTGCTGGTCACTGACGGGACCTTGCGCAGTCAATCTGCGATTGCAATGGGAGGTCACCTGGCCCGCATGGCCCACGCAAAAGTGATGATGATGGGGGTAGGGGATAACCAAGCCAGGTTGAATACTCACATCACGGAAGCCCGAAAACAAATTGGGAGCGGGATGGCGTCTCTGCAGGTTCAGACTTCCCAGCGATCGTTCCCAGCGGCGATCTCAGCAGCGGTTGAAAAGGATCACTACGACCTGCTGATTTTTGGATGGCGCCCTTCTGCGGGTTACGGCCAGCTGGAGCAGGCCTTGGCAACGGGCGAGCACCATATATTATTGGCGACACAACCTGTTTCCAATATCAATAAGGCTTTGATTTGCCTGGCCAGCGGTGAGCCAGGAAAGGACACGGTCCTGTTTGCTGGGCGTTTGCTCAGGCATGTGGGTGCAGAGGCGACTTTGATGACAGTTGTTCCCCCCAACCTGCCAAGCGGCAAACCCCCAAAACGAATTGAGCGGTTTCTCAAAGATGGGCAGCAGAGCCTGGCACGATTTGCCGTTCCTGCCAAGACATTGATCAAGATTGGCGAGTTATTGCCGGCTGTCCATGAGGTTATGGCGGATGAGCCGCATGACCTGGTGGTGCTGGGCGCCCCGTTGCAGGATCGCCACGGCCAGGTTGATTTCACGGATGTGATCGGCTCGATCCTCTCATCAGTTGATAACTGTTCGTTCTTGATTGTTCGTTCGTATGATTACCAACGGCTCCAGCGTAGAATCAGGAGAGAGATATGAAAAAGATAACCCAATGCTTATTGGCAGGCCTTTTTGTGATCTTGGTCATGGCCGGATGCGGGGATTCGAGTTCATCGATACAGGGTGACGAGGTACGGCTCGTGCTGGCTGCTTATACAACGCCACGTGAGGCCTATAGCGAGATCATCCCGCTGTTTCAAGCCTATTGGCTCGAGGAGACGGATCAACGAGTTGTTTTTGAAGAATCTTACTTGGGGTCAGGCGCGCAATCGCGGGCAGTTGTGGAGGGCTTTGAGGCGGATGTCGTCGCACTTTCGCTGGAAGCGGATGTGACCCGTATTCAAAATGCGGGGTTGATCACCCACGATTGGAAAGCAGGTGATTACCAAGGGATTGTGACCACGTCTATTGTCTCGTTTGCTGTTCGGCAGGGAAACCCAAAGAATATCCAGGATTGGATTGACCTGGCGAAGCCCAATATTGAAGTTCTGACGCCAAACCCGAATATGAGCGGTGGCGCGATGTGGAATATCCTGGGTTTGTATGGCGCCGCTTTGCGCGGTCATGTGGACGGGGTGCCTGGGAATGATCATGCTGAGGCGGCGGAATTCTTGCGCCTGGTATTAGCCAATGTCAGCGTGATGGATAAATCGGCCCGGGAGAGCCTGCTTAGCTACGAGATGGGCATTGGTGATCTGGCGATCACTTACGAGAACGAGGTGTTGGTGGGGAGAAATTCAGGTCAGAATTATGAATTGGTGATCCCAACCTCGACTATCTTGATCGAAAACCCCATTGCGGTTGTGGATGTGAATGTTGATAAACACGGCACCCGGGAAGTGGCAGAAGCATTTGTGGATTTTCTGTATACCCGGGAAGCGCAGGATATCTTTGCCCGCCATGGCTTGCGGGTGGTCAACCCAGAATCCGCCGCGGCGGCATCCTCGCTGTATCTTGAGGTCGAAGACCTGTTCACCGTTGATTATTTTGGCGGATGGGACGCGATCATGGTGGATTATTTTGGCCCGGAGGGGATTTATAACCAGGTG
>JBLRWR010000002.1:0-33311 GCA_047921135.1 Candidatus Brevefilum sp. | reverse complement strand
ACCTTGTGGTTGAAGAGCAATATGAACGGGCAATTGGCGTTGCCCTGGGCGAATTGACCGATTTGCTGGTGTTGCCCTCAGATAGTAAGCGCATTCTAATAGAATACCTGGAATCGAATGAAAATGAACGGGTAGCTCTCGTCCCCATTGATCAGACCCATACCAACGCTCAAAACCGGGGTGTGGCTGGACAGGATGGGGTGGTGGGTTTTGCACACGAATTGATTTCTGTTGATCCTGCTTATCGTGACCTGGTGGATGCGCTTTTCTCTGATATCCTGATTGTCAGGGATGCTCGAGCAGCAGAGGCGATCCAAATTGAGATTTCAACCCCAATCAAAATCGTCACTTTATCTGGACTGGTATTTCAAGCCAATGGCGTCATCATTTCCGGGCAGAGCCCCACCGGTAAGCGAATTGGGCGCACCAGGCAGCAAAGCGAATTACAAAACGAGCTGGATAAGATTGAACAAACAATGGAGGCTTTATCTGCTGAATGGGACCGCGCACTGCAAGCCATAAAAAATCTGCAGGTTGAAGCGAACCAATTGAAAGAGCAAGTTGGACTGATTGAGCAGGAAAAAACCGCAGCGAGCCGAAATCTATTCGACACTAAAGACACTCAGGTACGATTGAAAGAGCAAATGTCCTGGCACAAAGAAAGATTGAGCACATTGGATGAGAACATGGCCAGTGTTCAAACGCAAATTGGAGCCGGACAGGCTGAATTGGCTGAACTTAAGCGACAAATTGCTGTTGCAGAGAAAAACGAGTTAGCTGTTGGGCGTACCCTGAACGAATTGCCGCTGTTTGAACTGGAACAATCTTTAAACCACTGGCAGACGCATCAACTGGTAGCCAAAAATGCCCTTGAAGCAGCTCGCCAGCGGTACCAGGATAATCATAATTTGATCGATACCGGACAGCAACGGTTGCAGGTTTATCAAACAAGGCGTGATGGTTTCGAGGCGAATTTATCCGAAATCGAACATAAAAACCATGAGCTTAAACAGATCATCGAGGCTCTACAGCTCAAGATTACGTCCCTGGAAAAAGACCAGGTTGAACCGCTCGCCGCGATCAGTGCAGAAACAGAAAAATCTGTTGCTGCGCTGCAGAAGTTGGAGGCTCATTCGCACCAACAGGTTATCATTGCTGAGCGTCAACACACCCAGTTACAGCTTGAGTTAGGCCGCAGGCAAGACCAGGTCAACCATCTGCGTGAACGCATCGAAGATGACTTTGGTTTGGTGTCTTTTGACGGTGAGCAAAAATATCATGGGCCGGCACCACTTCCATTCAATGACAGCCTGGTAGAGGATTTACCCCAGGTGCAGGAAATCCCTGAAACGCTTGAAGATGATATCAAGCGCTTAAAGAATCAATTACGCCGGATGGGTGCCATCAATCCTGAAGCACAAGAAGAATATCTCGAGGTTAAAGAACGTTTTGAATTTCTCACCACACAAGTGGCTGATTTGGAGAAGGCCAGCAAAGATCTGCATGAGGTGATCGAAACGTTGGATGAGATGATGGAAACTGAGTTTTTGAAGACCTTCAAGTTGGTCAACCAGGAATTTTCCACCTATTTCTCGCGTTTGTTTAATGGCGGTGAAGCCAAGCTTGTATTTATTGATGAGGATAGTCCCGTTGAGGCAGGGGTCGAAATTGAAGCTCGTTTACCAGGCAGGCGGCAACAGGGCTTAGCCTTGCTCTCTGGTGGCGAACGCAGTTTAACTGCAGTGGCTTTGATCTTCGCTCTGCTCAAAGTTGCACCCCCGCCGTTTTGCATCCTGGATGAAGTTGATGCGATGCTGGATGAATCTAATGTAGGGCGCTTCGTTGAGGAACTGCGTGAACTGGCGAAAACCATCCAGGTGGTGATCATCACCCACAACCGGAATACCGTGCAAGCTGCTGATGTGATTTATGGCGTGACCATGGGGCGGGATTCAACCAGCCAGATGATCAGCCTTAAACTGGAAGAAGTTGGCGATTCCTATTTTGCTTAAATTTGTGGTAACAGATACAAAAAAAGAGGCGATCTTCCGCCTCTTTTTTGATTTGTGTGTGGAACTGAGATATTCAGGCAGTTGTTATTGTTGGGGTTGCGAAAAAAGTTCAGCCAGGAATTGCTGGGGCACCTCTGGTGTGACGGGTACGTATTGATCCCAGTTATCAAAGACCTCGATATCCTCGCGAGTTGTACGTTGTTCGGCAATCCAATCGTTGAAAGCTTGTTGTCTGAGTTGTAATACTTGTGACGGTAAAACCTGGCTTTCGCGTTTTCCAATTAACTGGATGATGTGGAATCCGAAACCGGTTTCAACGGGTTCGCTGATTTCGCCTTCTTCTAAGGTAAAGGCGACTTCGGAAAAGGCGGGAATCATGGTCGCTTCATCAAACCATCCCAAATCTCCACCATTGAACTTGTTGGATTGATCTATTGAGTAGAGGGCGGCCAGGTCGAAGAAATTTTCGCCTTGGTCAAGCCGTGAAAGAACTTCCTCGGCTTGTTCTAAGGTTTCAACCAGGATATGCCGAGCCCAGACTTCATTTTTCGTGGTGGGGATGTCAAACTCGAACACTTCAATCAATCGTTCTCGGAGCAATTGTGCCCTGAACACTTCGCGCAGGTTATTGATGTCGAAATTATAGATTGAAAATTGATTATTAAATTCTTTGATGTTTTGGCCGAAGAGGGCCGTGGTATAGGGCGTCGGAGTCAGTGTAATGGTGGGTGTTGCTTCAGGTGTACCGGCGAGTTCAGGCTCCGTCTGTGCAAGTTCAACTTCGATTTCAGCAACTACATCCTCATCAGGCGTTTCGGCTTCTTCATCGATCAGTGTGGTTTCTTCTTCATCAACCGGCTCATCCACTGCATCGGACTCATCCGGAACCATAGTGGGCGTGCTGACTAAACCTAATTGTGTTTCCGAATAAGTGGGTGTTGCCAGGATGGTGGCTGTTACTGTGGGCGTGGGTGTGCCATCCGGGAAAAATCCGAAGGCAGCCTGGACAGCCTCATCAATTTCAGATTCGCTGAGGGTGATGTCTCTTCGTTCCGCTTCTTCGAAGATGATCAGGTTTTCAATCATATCATCCAAAACCGCGCGTCCGAAAGTCACTGGTTGCATTAATTCCATTGCCAGTTGCTGGGCGTTTTGAATGAAATTTCCGCCAAATTCGCCAAATTGGATGTGAAGTGTGTAATATTGGAAGGATTGATTCAAGACCTGCATCCGAGCATATTGCACGTTAGACTCAAACTCACGTACAGTGATATTCTGATCCCCTACACGTGCGATTGATGTTCTTGGTCGGATGATGGTTTGATCAATCACCCCATACAGCACTAAACCTAAAATGATCGCCCCAATTGCAATAGCGACGATCAGGATAATTCGGGTTTGTCTTTCTTCACGCTGTTGCCGGGCGATGTGTTTGTTGGTTACAATTTTCTTAACTGGTTTGTTATTTGCCATATATGACAGCCTGCCTTATTTTCGTTTTGGTGTTTAAACTTAATTGCTCACAAACGGAAGCAGCGCGATGTGTCGGGCGTTTTTGATCGCTTTGGCTAACACGCGTTGATGCTTGGCGCAGGTGCCTGTCTGGCGTCGAGGGCGGATTTTACCGGCCTCATCAACATAGCGCTTGAGCATGTCAGCGTTTTTGTAATCAATTTTCAGATCTTTGTTCGCACAGAACTGACAAATTTTTGTTCGAGAGTAATAACGATTGCCTTGGTAATTTGACATTTTAAACTCCTATTGGAAGCTGTATCAGAAGTATTTTTGTTGTCTTGCTTCGGATACATTAATTTCATCTTGATTAAGTTGATCATTGAGCAACAAAAGGTCTTGAGCGATACTATCAAACGAACGCTGCTGATGGCTTTGCGTATCTTTCGAAGTTTGAAATTGACATCGGCCTTCGATGGATATGATCTTATTTGAACTGCGCGGCATCATGTTTGCTCAAATCTTAAAAAATATTACTTAATCTTCTTTTTTGGTGAGCATGTATCGTATGACAGGTTCAATGTAACGCAGGCTTTGTTTGAGTTCAGTGCCGAATTCCGGGTTTAACTCAACCTCCATATACACATAATAGCCATCCCGATAATCCTGGATCTCGTAGGCCAGCTGTTTTGAGCCCCAGAGATCAGTTTTCAGGATTTCACCACCGTTGTCAGTGATCAAGCTCTTGATACGTTCAATCACGCCAGTGTTGGCCTCTTCATCCATGTCAGGCTGAAGAATCAATATTAATTCATATTGTCGCATTTGGAATCTCCTTTCCTTGGGTCTGCTGCCTTTGACTATCTTGGATAGCTGAGCAGCGGAAAGAACCCGAAGATAATTTAGTTTTGTTTTGTGCTGGTATGCTTGAACCAACACAGCGTCAAAGTATACTCAACATTGAAAAACAATGCAAGCCCATATGGGATGAAGCCAATACTGGTTGCCAGCCATGTGTGGTGACAAAAGGTTCTGTGACTTCTGTGATTATTGTGGTGACTACCTTTTATCCTCGTCAATCAACAGTTGGGACAAAACTACAGAAACGATACTCACGACGATTGAACCCAACAGCGCTGCGCCAAAGTTGGTGACTTCATAGCCCACACCAAACCAATTTTGGGCAATGCTTGCTGAGAGCATAAGGGTAGCGGCATTGATCACAAACACAAACAGACCCAGCGTGATCAAAATAAAACCGCAGGACATGAGTTTTAAAACCGGTCGCACCAACGCATTGACGAGACCTAAAATCAGTGCCATGACCGAATAAACCAGGATGGCATCCCCTTCAACCGTAATCCCAGGGACAATCCAGGCGGCCACATACAGGGAAGCAGCAGTAATTAACCAGCGTAAAATTAATTTCATTGAGTGTTCCTTTCTCAATAATTATTAGAATAGGTAAATTATACCGAATTACTGAATAGAATTTCAGAGGTTATGGGAATATGTGTGGCGGTGGGAAATGGAGCGCCCCTGACAGGACTCGAACCTGTAACCGTTGGATTAGAAGTCCAGTGCTCTGTCCATTTGAGCTACAGGGGCAATGTTGCGTTAGTATGTAATTATATCACGTTCAAGATTCAGATAACGGCCGGATGCCTTTGTAGACCCGAAAGCCAGAAAAGGTGCGCAGGATCGTCGTAGGGGGACGGTTTAGTATTTCGCCCAATTCCTCTGGTGTGAGGGGTTTATTGCCATTGGACAGGAATACCCGGAAGACGGAGTCTACCAAGGCCATATTGCTGCCTATAAAACCATCCTGTTTTGCGCAGTGAGAGATTAATGTGTGCTGCAATCCGTCGACCTGTTTCACCTCAGCGGTTTTGGGGTCAACCCAATCGATAATTTCGTCATTGTCGAGCTCTTCGAACATGCGCTGATGATCACCGCACAAAAAACTGCGCAGGTATACACGCCAATCACGGTCGTTCTTTTTCCACCATTCAAAATCAATCTGAAAAGGTGAGGTAAGTTTTGGTTTGATCAAACTGCTTTTTCTAGATTCCATGGTTAATCTCTAATCAGGATGACTCGCTCAGCCGGTAATAGAGGTCACCGACTGCGGTGAATTCGGGGTTTGACGCCAGCACACTAAACAGGGGTCCGGGTGGACAGCGACGGATGCAATTCAAGCTAGCGTACAGTTCGATGCTATGAACCTGTCCTTGCGGGTTTAATTTTGCCAGTTCGCGCATAATTTTGATGACATCGACCTTTAGTGGACGGGTGGTGTTGGCTTGTTTCTTCCACAGTTCATCCAGTACATTAGTGGATGGCACAGCAATTGCCATGCGTTCGTTATAATCGGCTGTGATGGTTTGTTTCAGCGTGGCAAACACCACACCGCCATCGGCACCGATCAGCAAGGTCCGAATCCACTCGCGATTGGAGCGTTTCTTTTCGGGTTGGATCAATACCTGGCCTGGTTCTTTGCCAGGTTTGATTTTGATGATGCTGCCGGGCATGAGTTCCAATTCTTCATACCAATCTCGCAGGCCATAGATATAGTTGAATGGACGCACGACCCAGGCTGAGATTTCCTGGCCTTTGGTGTCGATCAGCGTAAATTTGACCCGGGGCGTCTCCAAAGCGGTCGGGAAGACAGTGCGGGTTTTTGCTGTGAGCGGGATGCTGCCGATCCGCCAGTGGGGGTAATTTAGAACGATTGATACCTCTTTGGCGGACTTTTTCGGCAGGTCCACAGTGGAAAACTCCACAAATTCATCATCGATGGCTTGTTCTGCGCGAAGCATGTCTTCATCCAGCACTGACCGATCATACTCTGGGGAGGTAAAAGTCAGAACTAGCGGTTTTTCGCGGACCGGTTCAGGTTCTAACCGGTTCAGGAACCATTGGACTTCACCACTAGGGCCAACCTCATCAAAGCGAGTGTCCTCCTGGAGGGCGTAATTCAAAGAAAATTCTACCAACTCCTGGGGATCATCGGTTACGACATCGATTTGCTCTAATAAAGTGCTCACAGGCAGCGGGCCGCCATTATGCATATCTAAGACCGCTTCTGCCAGATTGAGGTGACCGACATTGAATTCGATCAATAAAGATTTTGCGAACCATTCTGCGCCGATACGTACCAGGTCTTTGTTCTCGTCCAGCTTGGACTCAAGTGTTTCTGTGATCATTTCGCCAAACTGCTCGATGATGCTAACCTCGTCGTCAAGCTCATCATCACTGACGCTGACTGTGGCGGTGTTTAACATGTGATCTTCGAGGTTGGCGGCAAATTGTCGGGTTTTGCCTTCGGCAAGCTCAACGGTGATGACCTTCATCTCAGGGTGTTCTGGATTGTTGGCATCACGAAGGTCTGTAACTGTGCCGTTGATCCAATTCATCGCCGGAAATTGGACTTTTTCACCGACGGGGTAAACGTATTTGGGCTGATAAATTTCTCCATTTTCCTGCAGCTTTTTTTGCAGCTGTTCCTTTTCGAAACGAATGCGCTCTTTAATCAATGCCTCAGCTAATTTGGTTGATGTTAAGGGCATCTCTGTTTCTAATAAGTAGGCATAAAGAAATTCAATATCTCCCTGGTTGATCGCTAAGGATTCCCAATACGATGGACTAATTTTAAATTCTGCAAAAACCATTGACTTGCCTCAAAAATATCAGATCTGTGAAAATTATATCTTAACAATGAATAAAAATTATACCCTACTTATCATAATTCTTCACACAAAACCGAATTGGTTAAAGAATCGACGGTATAATCAGTTTCAACTTTCTATTGGTAAGACAAAGCAGAAACGATGATCAATATTCTTACTGATTCAACAGCAGACATTCCTAAAGATTTATGTGAAGCCTATCAAATTGAGGCGATACCGATGTACATTCAATTGAATGGATCGGTCTACAAGGATGGTGAAGAAATCCATCCAGAGCTTTTGTTTGAATCGGTACGAGATACAGGGCAATATCCAACCACTTCTGCGCCATCACCAGGCGATTTTATCAAGTTCTTCGACCGGAACAGCGAATCGATTTATATTGGGGTTTCAAGCAAGCTATCCACAACTTTTCGCAACGCGCAGCTAGCGGTCAAAGAAATCAACCACAGGAAGGTGGATTTGATCGATTCACGGAGTATTTCCACCGGATATGGACAGGTTGTCGTTCAGGCGGCGAAGTGGCGTGATGAGGGCATGGGCTTTGAAGAGCTTGGCCGCCGGATTCGTGAACGTGTTCAACAAACGCGGGGCTTTTTTATTCTAGATAGGCTTGATTATATTTATCATGGCGGGCGTTGTTCAGCCATTGAACATTTCTTTTCCAGTTTGCTTAAAATACGGCCTTTCTTGGAAATGCGCTTGGATGGTACCCTGGGTGTGCGTCAAAAGGTTAGGGGAACACGGAAAAAAGCGATCAACGCGCTGCTTTCATATTTCTTAGGTCAGGCGACCCAATATCAGATCCCGGAAATTTATTTAACCCATTTAGATTGTGATGAAGAGGCGCAATACATCAAGCAACAAATTGAAGCTTCAGAGATTCCAATCCAAATTCGAGAAGCTGAGGTGGGCTGTGTGTTGGCGACCCATTCAGGCCCAAATCCATTAGGTATTGCTTATTACATCGAATGAAATCATACAACTGCAAGTTGTTCTTATGAGGGAGAGAACTCGACATCCTTGGCGTGAGGAGGACTGATGATCAAATTCTTGCGTAAAAGATTGTTAAGTTTTAAAAACGCTTTTGTCGGCTGGTGGTACGTGATTCGAACCCAGCAGAATGCATGGTTCCATGCACTTGCCACCATTATTGTGGTCTTGTTAGGCTTCTGGCTCAAGCTCGCTGTTCACGATTGGGCAGTGATTATTTTCGTGATTGCTTTGGTGTGGACAGCTGAATTTTTGAATACAGCCCTTGAAATTGTTGTTGACCTGGCCAGCCCGGATGTACATCCTTTGGCGCGTGTCGGCAAGGATGTGGGTGCTGCCGCCGTGTTGATTGCCGCCGGATCTGCTGCCATCATTGGTGTGCTGATCATGGGCAAACCCTTGTTGGAAAAAATTCAACTAATATTAACTGCGATTGGGATATAATATTTACACGAAATATATAAACTTGGTCAGATATTTTATAAAAAATTAATAGTCTTGGAAGAGACTTGTGATATACTCATTTCAATATTTTATTTTGAGGAGATAATATGATAAACGAACCACTTCATGTGACAGACGCTGCTTTTGAAAAGACAGTACTGGAATCATCACTTCCCGTAATTGTGGATTTTTGGGCGCCGTGGTGCGGCCCATGTAAAATGGTAGCACCTGTGTTAGACAAAATTGCCAAGGAATATTCCGGTGAATTGATTGTCGCCAAGGTCAACACGGATGAGAATCCGCAATACGCGATGCAATATGACGTTCAGGGCATTCCAACAATGTTATTGGTCTACGATGGAAAGGTTGTCAATCGTCAGGTTGGCGCCTTACCAGAGCCCATGCTACGAGAGATCGTTGATCAATTCCTGGATGTGGTTAAAGATCACCAAGCAGACTAGCTGATACGCAACCTTAAAAAGAAAAAGGCGTCTACAAACGCCTTTTTTGATTCATCACTCACTAACACGTTGAATATCAGCACCAAGGCTTTTCAGCTTTAGGTCAACCGCCTGGTATCCTCGATCAATTTGTGAAACATTGCGGATAACACTTTTTCCCTCTGCCGAGAGCGCGGCCAGTAATAAGGCCATGCCGGCGCGAATATCAGGGCTTTCGAGCTGTTCACCAGAGAGGCGGGTTGGTCCCTGAACAATGCACCGGTGCGGGTCGCAGAGCACAATTTGTGCGCCCATACTGACCAACTTATCCGTGAAGAACATGCGGGAGGGGTACATCCAATCGTGGAACAGGATGCTGCCTTTTGATTGCGTGGCAATGACGATGGCAATGCTCATCAGATCCGTGGGGAAGGCCGGCCAGGGCATAACTGATATTTCTGGAATGGCATTACCTAAATCTGGTTTGATTGTCAAATCCTGGTTTTGGGGAACAATAATGTCATCGTTATCTATCTCCCAGGTAACACCTAATCGGTCCATAACAAGCTGAATCATATCCAGGTGTTTCACACCAGCGTTATGGATACGGAGCGATCCCCGTGTAACCACGGCAGCCCCGATAAAACTGACAACTTCTAAATAATCAGGTCCAATGGTAAATTCACCACCCCCCAGCTCTTTCACGCCGGTTATCTGCAGTGTGTTGGAGCCGATATTGTTGATCTTGGCACCGAGCTGGTTGAGAAACAGGCATAATTCCTGGATATGGGGCTCGCTGGCAGCATTCCTGATGGTTGACTCACCCTCAGCAAGCACACAGGCCATGATCGCATTTTCTGTTGCAGTAACTGAGGCTTCATCCAGCAAGATTTCTGCACCGATTAACCCTTTTGATTCAAAGTGAAATTGGTTATCGACGATAGTCGTGGTAACGCCCAGGCGAGAAAAGGCCAGAAAGTGTGTGTCGACCCGTCGGCGCCCAATGATATCACCACCGGGTGGGGGGAGGTTCAGTTCATTAACCCGGCTGACCAGGGGACCGGCCAACAAGATCGAAGCCCTGATTTGGCGGCATAACGCGGGGTCCAGATCGGCAGGGCGAATATCACTTGAATCAAAGCTGTAGGATGTTTGACTGAGCTGCTCGATTTTGACATTCAGGCTTTCCAACAGCTTCAACAGGGCTTTAACGTCCAGGATGTCGGGAACGTTGTGCAATATCACCGGTTCTGAGGTCAACAAGCACGCAGCCAAAAGGGGTAAAGCAGCGTTTTTATTCCCAGAGGGTGTTAACTCGCCTGTGAGGGGGATACCGCCATTGATAATAAATTTTTCCATGAGATCTCCTGGTTTTAAGCTTGTTTGAACCATGCTACCGATGTTGCAGCCATTTATTGTATTTTGGGTTCGTGACGCATCCTGCCGGTGTGATGAAGTGTATCATATCGAGCGCCCATCGCAAGAGGTCGGCCAACCAGTCTGGATGATGGTGGAGCATGATTCTCTGTTTTCAGGCTTCCAAGCATGAATCTTGTTGAAGTTTTAGTTTTCCAATGTTGCCAATCACTTGAAATTTTGTGTGTCTATTGATTTATGAAAGAAAGGTTTTATAATTCTTGAAGTTTTCCTCGAAAGATTGGCGTAAATCACTGGCAATACCTCGAAATGCTTGCTGGTCTTCCCAAGTTTTCTCGGGAAAAAGCAGCTCATCCGGTATGCCTTTAATATGATCGGGCACAGATAGATTGAAAATGGGATCCTGGTGATAGCTAGCGTGCTGATGGTTACCTGATAAAATCCAATTCACCATGAGGCGTGTATAGCGCAGCGGCATGCGGTAGCCAGACTGATAATCACCGCCTGTCCAGCCAGTGTTGATCAGCCAGGTAATACTGCCGTGAGCGTCAATTTTCTCTTTGAGCATACGGGCATAGACGCCTGGTGTGAGGGGCAGGAAGGGCTCTCCAAAACAGGACGAAAAGGTGGCTTGCGGTTTTTGACCCAATCCCCGTTCTGTGCCAGCCAGTTTCGATGTGTAACCGGATAGAAAGTAATACAAAATTTGTTCACCCTCTAACCGGGCAACGGGTGGCATCACACCAAAAGCATCAGCAGTCAGAAAGAAGATATGGGATGGGTGGTCGCCTATCCCTTCAGGGATAATGTTTTCGATACGGCTCAGTGGGTAAGCAGCCCGTGTATTTTCAGTGATTCGCGCAGAATCAAAATCGACCTGATGATTCTCGGGCGATAGATCTACATTTTCAAGCACCGTGCCAAATTGGTGGGTGGCCTGCCAGATCAGCGGCTCATTATCCGGACTTAATCGGATGGTTTTCGCATAGCTACCGCCCTCAAAGTTGAAAATTCCGTCATCTGACCAGCCATGTTCATCGTCGCCGATCAATTTGCGGTCTTTGGTCGAAGACAGGGTAGTCTTGCCTGTGCCGGAAAGGCCAAAATATAAGGCAACATCGCCTTGTTCGCCGGCATTTGCTGAACAATGCATTGGCAACACACCCAATCCAGGCAGATAGGCATTCATCAAGGTGAATGCAGATTTCTTGATCTCCCCAGCATATTTTGAGCCGGCAATAAGCACCATTTTTTCACGTAAATCCAAACAAATCGCGGCGGTAGAGCGTGTATGATCGATTTCAGGTTGCGTTTTGAAGTTAGGCACTGCTAAAACAATGAGGTCAGGGTCTTGGTGTTGGGTGGTGCCATCATAAATGAACAGGTTTTGAACTGCCAATGCTTGCCAGGCAAACTCACTAACGATCCTGATACTCAATCGGTAATTTGGATCAGCGCCAATAAAAGCATCAATAATAAACAGCTTCCGATAATTCAAATAGGCCGTGATCCTATTTTTGAGCTGGTTAAAGTCCTCTTTTGAGATGGGGCGGTTGACATCGCCCAGCCATAGGTCATCAATCGACGGATCCTCAACAATAAACTTATCATCGGGTGATCGCCCAGTGTATGGGCTGGTGAGTACCGCCAGGGCGCCATCTGCAGTCAGCTGTCCTTCTTCGCCAAGGATAGCCTGGGTGACGAGGGTGGATTTGTCCGGATTGTAGAATATTTCTCCTTGGTGAACGATTCCGAGGTTTTCCAGCCAGTTGGTGAGTGTCTGGATCATTATGAAATGCTTTCCTTCCTATTATGAGATGAGGGTTTGGGTGGACATATATGTTTTATGGTTTCATGTTGGTATACCAGTATTGGATCACGTCTTGGGCGGGTTTACCCGCAATGGATGACGCGCCGTCGTGAACCACTGCGCCGGGATCATAACCGCGAATTGAAACGCCGGTGATCCATGGTCGGCTGGCGATGATGGGCATAATCGCATTGTAGATCAGCGCCTGTTCTTGAAGATTAACCTCATAAGGGATCAGTTCATTTGCGCTGAATAATCCATCGTTGTAGCAAGATTCGCTGAGCAAAGCACAGCCGCTGGCGGCTGTCTCAACCGCCGGGTATCCTGCGGCTAAAATGATTGGTTTGTATTGACTGCGATAGACTTCATAAATTTGGCTATCAATAATATGGGTAAAGCCAGATTGGATCATTTCAAAGGTGGGATGATCGCCCAGGGCCAGGGGGGTATCGACGATCAAGTAAATGCCATCAAAGGAATACAGAAATTTTGGCAATGGGTCAAGTTCACGGTTGACCGGTGCAGCCCACAGCACTTCGCCGGAATAGATGTCGCGGATATCCGCCAGCAACTCAAGCCAGTTGCTATCAAAACCGACGGGAACATTGCTATCACTACCATCCGGCATAATTCCACCCTCAAAGGCTGGCGACAGGTGTTTCCCGCCCAGAATCAACATTTTAGCCCCGGAAATATCTGCTATTTTCGCATAGTTAAGAGCAAAATCTCTGTAAGATGAGAAAAATTCATTCCACCATGCCTCGGTGTGGGCTTTAGAAAGCCACCAAATTTCCATATGATCATTAGCGCTGAGCTGTGGGTACAGGCCAGAAGCCAGGTCATGTGATTGTGCGGCATTTAACAGCGGTAACAGCTCGTTCAGAAAAGGCGTTTGACCAATTATAGGGTTCAGATAGGGAGATTGTGGGTTAACACGCCACGCGGGAGAAAAAATGATTGTATCCACGCCCATCTGGCTCAGGTTTGCGATGGCTTGCGGCGCGTGAGCCAACCAGGCAGGATCCATCTCTGGTGTTAGTTCAATGATGGTGCCATAATTGGCGGGCTTGACGGGTATGTAGGCATTTTGAACGGAGGCACCCTTTTCTAGCCTGGTCCAGTTTTGCCAGCGATCCATTGTCAGGTTGATCGTTTGAGCTTTATTGGTGGGTTTTACCTGCTGACCCTCGCTAGTGGTGATTGCATCAGCAGCACGTGAACAATCTTCAAGGCGACAAAACCGATAGTTGACGGGTTGTTTAGCGTCTAATGGTGAATAGAGAATGAATAGATATTGGCCGTTGCCCAGGGGCCATAGCGGAAGGGGATCCATCCATGTCTCTGTTGTAAATTGGATGAATAAATCTTCGTTGGGCGAACTTTCTGGTGGCACGGAAACTGAAAATGTGATCGGCTCAACATTGGGTGACCCCCAGGTTTCAATCGTGTGGGTAATGGTCACATCTTCATTTGGGACGATTAATTGCCGCACCCGAAATCCACCCGATGGATTTTGCTCAGCATTCCAGTATCCATCGCCCAGTGTGAATTTGTAACGGAGATCTGTTTCAGCATGTAAGCGGAGCTTGATTGTGAGGGTACCATCTTCATTGGCAGTGAGAGCAGGCATGCGTGCGGGTTTCACGCTGGCGCCCCCGCTGAGTGTTGTAAAGGTATTACCGAGTTGGAATATGTTTCCAGCAATAAAGACGGGTGCCCCAAGTGCTTCGTCGGGCGGCGTTACCTCAAAGGTAACAATGACTTCAGGCATGGCAGCTAAAACCACATCTGCCTGTGTCGTCATTCCTGGTTGAATAGCAGCGCCTTGTTGATAGGAACGAAACTTTCCATCAAGCGCGTAAAAAACAACGTTATGAATGCCTTCGGTCAGTCCCTTAATGATGAACTTCCCATTAGCATCTGTGAAGGTTCTCATGCCACCTGCACTAATGAGGATATCGGGAATTGGTTGGTCTGATCCTTCCTCCAGCACAGTCCCCCTCAGAATTCCTGTCAGTGTGTCAACGGGCTCAGCTTGCCATGCCAGCAGAATGTCTTCCACCAAAGCGTTGTCAGTTGCGTAATACAGGCGATATTCAACGGGTTGACCGTCTGTTGTCGCTTCAGGAGTGAGGAACTGGCCGACCTTTACGTAGCGATACTTGATCACGGATCCCGTAGGAACCCTGAGTGCAGCAAGAAAAACGAGGTCGGTGGAGGGTTTTAATTCAATGGAGGAACTATTGTAAGGCAGGCCGGAAACATCATCCAGCACCTCGAGCACAATTTTTTCATTTCTCTCCATGGGTTGTGGCAAGGTGACTTGAAAGTGAATGTCAACCGGTTGGGTCGCCTGATCGCGTACGTTTTCGAATATTTGAGGGTTTGGTAGGCGATTGAGTGGTGGAAAATGGCAGCCCGAGAGGACTGCCACAGCCATGATTAGAGAAATGAATTTAACAATCCAATGGCATGTTGTGTTTTTCGCGTTAGCTGGATTCATCACTATCCTGATCCTGAACGATTTCAACATTGAATTTAATCTCCTCCAGGTTTTCAAGTAAACCGCCCAAAACGCCATTAATGAACCGCGAAGAAGCATCTGAACCATAAATTTTTGCTAATTCAACCGTTTCATTGACAACCACTTTGACCGGCGTCTTCTGATAAACAGCGATTTCCCATAATGCCATACGAAGCAAATTGCGATCTATGAAAGCAACCTGTTCCAAAGGCCATTCGGGAGCAAAATCAGCGATGAATTCATCCAGTATGGTTTTATTGCTGACAACCCCTGACACAATCTCACTGATGAATACCTTAAGGTTATCGTCCAACTTTAGGCGTTCAAATCGCCCAGTAAGGACAATACCTGGCAGGTGCCCGCTGATATCAATTTCATATAAAACTTGTAAGGCGATGCTGCGAGCTTTTGTTCGTGATTTCATGTAAAGGAGCCTGATGTTCGCGATTGATTAGGGGGTAAATTCGATATCCATGATGTGAATATTCACGCCACCCACATCCAGGCCGACCATTTCGGTGATTGCTCGAGAAACTCGCTCCTGGATTTCGCGCGAGATATCCCGAACGTTCATGTCACTCATCAAGACCACATACACATCTGCAAAAACCTTATTGTCCTTGATGACCACTTTTGCACCCTGGCTTTCACCTTGATCAAAAAGCTGGCTCAAGCCGCTTTGTGTGGACGCCATCCGGCTGACGCCCTGGACACTTAATGTGGTCAGGCGGGTAATTTTATGCAAAACTTCCGGGGAGATGGTTGTTTTTCCGATATCTTTTTCTAGGGGTAAACCATTCATGTTGACTCCGTTGGCTCTATGTGATGCAAAGGACACTACCAATTATAAAGCAAATTATTCTTTAGGTAATTTTCCTGATATCCACAACACCATCAAAACCAAGTCGTCGCGCAGGAATTCTTCTTTGGGATTGGCTTCTTTGAATTTTTCTTCAATGCTTTCAAAGGTGAGGTCATCCGGCCAATCACTGGCAAATCCTTGATGATCTTCAATAGTGCGTTCCACAACGAGTTCCTCCCAACCCTCAGAATCGAGCCAAGCTTTGACTTTCTCAGCCAGTTCGGATTTTATTCTTGCCCACTTGCTGAGGGTGTAAGGAATCACATCCTCATTTTTTTCAAAGGCTGACGCGTAAGCATTGACCTGCAGTGATAGCGGTGCACGAAGCGGGTTACGAAACCCCAAGATTGTTATATGTTTTCTAAAGAAACCATTGAAGGCGATTTGTTCTTCCTTCGATAAGGTGCCGATGCCTTCTATGATTTCTTTGGTGACTTTTTCCAGGTAGTCTCTTTGCATAAAAACATTGATGGCAATGAATGGCAGATACTCTTTTTCTGGCATGGTTTTCTCCAATTCTAAACCTGAGTTGACGGGTGTTTAGAGGATAGCTTGTGATGAATTTTTTATCTTGTTTAAATTATACTGAATTTTTAAACAAATAACAGCCTCTCGGCTTTTACTGATCCTGTTTTATAGAAATAATTGAGGTGGACAATAATGCCACCTCAATGTTCAGGTATTAAATACAACTGGGGATCGATGTGATCACAGAAGTTGGGGGTGATCAGAAGTCTTCTTCGTCGTCTTCCAATTCTAGATCGAGAAGATCATCTTCTTCATCCAACCAGAGATCGTCATCGTCTTCTTCTTCAATTTCATCCCATTCATCGATATCATCTTGTTCGTCCCAATCTTCGATATCAATATCGTCACCAGGTTGATAGGTTTTACAACCTGTATCTGGATCCAATTCGATAGCTGCTGCACCGCAGTACTTACCATCTAAGAACAAGCAATCAAGATAATGACAGTGAACTCGAGCCATTTCTCCTCCTTATAAAAAACACACAGGGCCATTCGGATGCGATTTTACACCAGGTGGAAGGTTGTGTAAAGGTTAAAACCGGAATTTGTTACATTTGACTTTGCTTTTAATGTGACTTATCCAGGCCGGCGACGTTTAGCCTCGTAAACATTGGAAAGGCTTTCTAGTTTGGTCAGGATTCGGCTGAGCTGGGTGATGCCCTGAACACCGATGACCAACCGGATTACCGCCAGATGCTGGCTCATCTTCATGTTCATATCAATCAGGTTGACGGCTTCGTCTGAAATTACGTTTGAAATGTCAGACATCAATCCCTGGCGGTCATAGGCTTTAATTTCAATTGGCACGGTGAAGGTTTTTCCGGGCTGACCCCAGGATACTTTTACCAGGCGTTCTTTTTCGTTGACCCGCAAAATGTTCGGACAATCCTGGCGATGGATGGTGGCACCTCTGCCCCGGGTGATGTATCCAATGATCTCATCGCCCGGCATGGGGTTGCAGCACTTGCCCATGGTTGTGGCAATGCCCTTGAGGCCCATGACCCGGACAGCATCGGAGGGCATGATCGTGGTTGGTGCCTCGACAAGGTCAAGCTCCAGCTCAAAGTCTTCATCGAGGGCGTCTTCTTCTAATTCGGCAATTTTGTTGACCACTCTGCCAATGCCGATATCGCCACACCCGATGGCCACATACAGGTCATCAACAGACTTAACGCCTAGTTCTGATAAGATGGGTTCAAGATCGACTTGTTTGAGCCCAAGACGCTTGAATTCTTTTTCAAGGAGTACTTTACCCTGGGTCAGGTTGGATTCGCGATCCTGCCGTTTGAACCATTGTTTGATTTTTGAGCGTGCCCGGCTGGTGCGCACCAAGCCCAGGTTGGGGTTCAGCCAGTCCCGTGAAGGGCCGCCACGCTTGGCGGTCAGGATTTCCACCTGGTTCCCGGTCTGCAGGACATAATCGAGGGAGACAAGTTTACCGTTGATCTTAGCCCCACGGCAGCGGTGGCCAATTTCTGTGTGAACATGGTAAGCGAAATCAATGGGCGTTGAGCCTGCCGGGAGGTCAATGATATCGCCTTGGGGTGTCAGGACGTAAACCCGGTCTTTAAAAACATCTGACTTCCAGCTATCGACCAGGTCTTCGGCATCTTCTTCTTCCTGCTGCCAGGCGAACATGCTCCTCAGCCAGCTGATCTTTTGCTGATAAGATTCCTTTATTTTCGTGCGATCCTCTTTATAACGCCAGTGGGCTGCGATGCCAAATTCAGCATTGTCGTGCATCTCTTCCGTGCGGATTTGAACCTCAAGCGGCCTGTTATCATCGAAGATCACCGCAGTATGCAACGATTGGTAATTATTATCTTTCTGGGCTGCAATGTAATCGTCAAACTCGCCAGGAATTGGCCGCCATTTCATGTGAACAACGCCCAAAGCCCGATAGCATGTGGCCACATCATCGACAATTACACGTACACCGCGTAAATCCATCAGCATTTCAAAGGGCATGCCTTTGCGGGTCATCTTTTTATAGATGGAATAGATGTGCTTCGGCCGGCCAGAGATTTTGCACTTAATTCCCTCAGCTTCAAGCGTTTCACTAAGGCGTCTGATGATGGCTTGAATTTGATTTTCCCGGTCGGCACGCCGATCGGCCAGTTTTTCCGCAACATCGCGATATTCATTAGGTGCGACGTAACGAAATGCCAGGTCCTCAAGTTCCCATTTGATTTGCCAAATTCCCAAGCGGTTAGCCAAAGGCGCAAAGATGTCCAGCGTTTCTTGAGCAATCCTTTTCTGCGTGGCTGGGTCGAAATGGGAAAGCGTCCTCATACTGTGCAGGCGATCTGCTAACTTCACCAGGACCACCCGGATATCATCACTCATTGCAAGGAATGTTTTGCGCAGCGCTTCGGCAATTTCATCTTCTCGAATTTTGCGGTGGGTTATGGGCTCTTTTGCTTCAAAGTGGGTATCTGTATGCCGTTCAGGTCTGAGCAACTTGGGTAAATGGGTCAGTTTCGTCACCCCGTCGATCAATCCGGCCACCTCGGCATTGAATTCTTTTTCGATGTGTTCCAGGGTGATGTCTGTGTCTTCGACAACATCATGTAATAAACCCGCGCTAATCAGCTCTGGCGGGACTGAAAGTTCTGCCAAGATCGTCGCAACAGCAACACAATGGTTAAAATAGGGTAACCCGCTGGGTAATGTTTGTCCTTCGTGGGCAGTTTGAGCCATTTGATAGGCTTTCTTAATCTGCTCCAGGTCCAGGATGGAATAGGTTTGGGGGAGTTTTTCTAATAATTGCTCAAGTTGCATCACGGTTTTTCTTCCAAACGTGACTCATATTGATCTAATCTGTTTTGAATGTGTGCGATCAGGTCCATGCCTGGCTGATAATGGATGGTATGGAGGCCCAGCGCACTGGCGGCTTCGATGTTTTCAATAAAGTCATCCACAAAGATGATTTGCTCGAAACGAGCGTTAATTGTCTCTGAAAGGATATCATAAATTTTGGGATCAGGCTTGGCCACGCCTAATTCTGAGGAAATCAGGAGATGGTCGACGGTTTCCCCTTCAACAATGCAGTATTGGGTTTCCAGGGCGTCACGAGCGTTGACCCAGGCATTGGTCAGAAAGGCCGTTGTATATCTAGTACGCAGCGTTTGCAGGAATTGAACTAGATTTTGATCGATTTGATCGCCCTGCCAAAATGCACGTTGGAAGGCAATTAACTCATCATTGGACAAAGATAATTCGTTTGCAACGTGCTGCCAGATATTTTCAAGGCTTGTCTTGCCGAGGGTGGATTCGGCAGCAGCTTGAGATTTAAATACCAAGGCATCGACGCCACCCGGCAGCAGGCCATAGGTTTGTTCAAGCACCCGCCTGCCTGTTTTGTCTTCAGTCCTTAATACCACCCCGCCAATATCCAACACGATCGCTTTTATCATTACTTCAGCATTTCCTCAGTTTCGAAAGCACGATGGTAGGTTAGGCTTTCAAGGATAATTTTATCCGCATCATCAAGTTCGTTCAATATCATGTGGGTTATCAATCGTCCTACACCCGGTCCAAGCATGAATCCCTGCCCACACATCCCCACAGCCAGGATTAAGCCATCTAAGCCATCTATCTTGCCAATGATCGGCGAGCCGTCCGGCGTCATCGGGTAGATGCCACGCCAGACACGCCTGACTCTGATAAACCTGAGGAGTGGCATCAATTCAACCAATCGTCGGGCGGCTTTTGGTAAAAAACCACTGGAGGCAATGGTGTGCGAGCCCAAAATAGGCGGGTCGGGGGTCATACAGAAGATGATCTTACCGGTGGGGTGCTGGTAAAAATAGAAATTAGCCGAGCCAGGCCGGGCACGCATGTCTACAACCATCGGGTGAAAGAGTCTGCGCACGGGTTCGGTGATGGCGGCTTCGTGGGAATCGGGTTCCACGGGCACGTGCAGGCCTAATTTGGCTGAGAGTTGCTTGGCCCATCCACCTGCAGCGTTGATTACCCATTGACTGTAATATTGCCCGCGATCGGTCTTGATGCCAATGACCCTGTCTCCATCCATGATGAAGCCGATCACCGTCTCGTTAAAATGAAACTGAGCGCCTGCCCGGGCAGCTTGCCGGTGGAATGAATAGGCTGCTTTTAAGGGAGAGGCGCTGCCATCATCTGGTGAGTAGGTTCCGCCAATCAGGTCTATCGGATTAAGATGCGGTACCACCTCAAGAAGCGCATCTCTGCCCAGCCATGAGATATTTAAATCATGCTGCATCTGCCAATTCACAAGCTCTTTTAACAACATGGCTTTTTCTTCGTCATAAGCAACAAAGGAATAGCCGCCCTGGTGCCATTCGATATCGTCGCCATGCCGTGCCTCCCAGGTGGAGAAGGCCTCGAGGCTGCGCTTGCCCAGGTTAATCTTTGCGGGGTCGGAATGTGTTGCCCTGATCCCGCCGATAGCGTGTTTGTTTGAATATTGCCCTGCGCTGGCCAGCTGATCAATCACCAAAACGTCCAAACCGGCTTCCGCCAGGAAATAGGCAGAGGGCAAACCGATCGATCCCGCACCAATGATGATCACATCAAAATTTGTTTGTTGGGTTACTGGTCCCATTGATCAATCCTCTTGGGTGTTCTGGGCTAGAACCGACACAGGTACCTCCACAAATACCGGTCGTTGGACTGGTGTCGTGATTTCATCCGGAGGTATGCCCGCTTCTCGAAAGAGCTTCAGGATGAGTGACAGACAGGTTTTACCGCCGCAAGACCCCATGGTTGCTTTTGATGCTGCCTTGAGCTGGTTGATGTCCCGCACACCATTTAGGATCAATGTGCGGATGGTATCCACTGATACATGTTCACAGCGGCAGATAATTGTCTCTTGTTCAGTGGTGTCAAGGTAGAGATCAGCATCCTCTGCCAGTGAGGACCATCCTGCGCTGAGCTGTATGCCGCTGACTTTAGCAGCAAGTTCAGCAGGGACCTGCACCTGCACGATCAGCGTGTGGGAAAACTGGCGCAGAGTGCGAACCCTGACTACCGGAAATTCACCCAGGCGCAGGCCATCGATATCGGTCAGCGGTACGCGGTCGCCAGTGTGGATATATTGCTCTGAAAATTCCAGCGGGATGGAGACCAGTGCCTGCTCAGGGTCTTTACGGAAGTCAACCACGGTGATAGCCAAACCGGGGCAGATGGCTATGCAGCGTTCGCACGCAATGCAATTCTTGTCATCGCGGATATCAAAGTGGGGCAGACCGCGAATATCCTGTTGGTCAAGCTGGATCAATCCGTGGGGGCAGACGTTCGCACAGGGATCACAGGGGATCTCCTGGCGGCAGTGCATGACCGGGAAGACCTTACCAGTCTGTTGGACGTCATCGAGGGCCAGGACTTCACCGGGATGCGATTTGAGCACAGATTCAAATTCCCGCCATTCATGTGGGATGGCAGGGACCTCAAGACCCAGGTGGTTGGCAATTTCTACGCCAGCAATTTTGCCAGAAAACATTGCAGATGAAGCTTCTGCAATCTCCTCTGAGTCACCCGCAGCGAAAACTGGCAAGCCAACCTCAATGGCCTTGTGGATGAACTCATCCACCGGGTCCAACCCGACTGCGATCAGGACACAATCGCAGGGGAGATCCAGTTCGGTGCCTGGGATGGGTTGAAAATGAACATCTACCTGGCAAATAGTGACCTGTTGCACGCGCTGATGTCCTTTGGCTTCCAAAATGGTGTGGGACGTCAGGATGGGCACGTTGAACCGAGCCAATTTGTCCTCGTGAACCTTATACCCGCCGCACTGGGGCATGGCTTCGACCAGCGCAACCACATTGATGCCTGCCTGGAGCGCATGGTAACCGGCGATCAGGCCAACATTGCCACCGCCGACGATCAGTAAAT
The DNA here is from genome assembly GCA_047921135.1 of Candidatus Brevefilum sp. Taxonomy (GTDB): domain Bacteria; phylum Chloroflexota; class Anaerolineae; order Anaerolineales; family Anaerolineaceae; genus Brevifilum. Next base: position 11,303 of record JBLRWR010000002.1, on the reverse strand, counting down.
GCTCGGCAGGTTTTACTAAATCACGATTCACAAGCGTTTGGAAGGCTCCCGCACCATATATTCCCGGCAATGTGTTTCCTTTAAAGGGTAAACTGCGCTCACGGGCGCCTGTTGCTACCAGTAGTACATCCGGCTTGATCAAGACATATTCTTCTGGATCAGCCCGCCACAAGCCCACAGTTTTATCCTCAAAAATGGCCACGGCAGTTGTTTCCAACCAAACCTCAACCGTATCCAGTTGTGCAAGCTGGTCGGCAAGCTTATTGGCAATATCGATCCCCCTGGTGCCGGCATAAACGGCCTCTGTTGATCCAAAGAAGCGGTGTGTTTGCAGAACGAGTTTACCGCCTAAAAGCGATTTATCATCCACCAGAAGGGTCTTCATACCCAATTTCCCCAGTTCACTGGCTGCCGACAATCCCGCCGGACCGCCGCCAATAATCAGAACTGGGATGTGAATGACCTGATGCGGCTGGTCAGGTGTGAGGGTGAGTTGCTTTGCAATTAAAGTTGAGATGTCGGGCAACCCGTCCAGTGGCATCACATGGATGCCTTTTGTGACTTTAGTCATGCAGGATTTAATAGGTATGCCATCGGCCAGCACCATGCATTGTGAGCATTGCCCATTGGCGCAGAACAAGCCCATTGGGGAACCATCATTAGGATGATGACCAAAAATATCAATGCCGTTAGCGATCAAAGCAGAGGCGATTGTCTCTCCTGCTTGTGCCTGCAGGAGGGTGTTTTTCCACGAAAATTCAATTGTTTCTGCTGCTGGGATGGGCAATATGGGATGTTGAGTGATGCGGTTTTGGGGCATAAGTCCGAAATCATCCTTAGTGGTCATGGTGGTGAGTAAGGTTTTTCGTTTGATACCTGCCTAAGTATAACGAATATTTAAGCATCTTCGAATTGTCATTTATCCCAACCCAATAGTACCATCAATCATCTCGCGGATAGCAATTTGACGCTAAAACACCTGGGATTCCTATGCTTTTTTATCTTCGTTGTTACGAATTCTTGGGTGAATTTTTATATTCTTTTAAAGCACCTTGCCAAGGTTTACCCATCCGGTGACGATCGCTGACTTTAATGTTGGAAAATTTCTCTATAATTTCGAGTAAGAGCGTGGCGACAGCTGGCCATTCTTGCGCATCAAAAGCGTTTTCTAGTTTTTTTGACATTTCGCCAGCCCACTGCCATTCAAGGCGATATTTATCGGCTTTTACCCAATAGCCTCGCTTTTCCCAGGCTGCAACAGACAGTTCAATTCCAGCTGAGATTTCTTTGAGCGCCAAAATAATGAACGCCACCATGTCCTGTGTTTCTTTGTCGGGTGTTGCCTGACGCATGAAGTTTCGAATCGTGATCACGATGGCTTTACTCAATCGCTCCCGTTCTTTGCCGGGGGTTGAGGTTTTTATTATTTGAGTCATTCCATCACTCCTCGCTTTTTAGTATTCACGATGGGTGATTATACTCGAACATTAACGGGATTCTTATAGATTAATTACACACTCATATTGACGATAAAATTTGCCTCGCGTATAATTCGACTGCATCTAGCAGGGGAAGTGCTGGAATTGGCAGACAGGCGTGACTTAGGATCACGTGCGGCAACGCGTGAGAGTTCGAGCCTCTCCTTCCCCATCACCAGATAATTTTTATTTTAAAGGACCATACATTGAATATCGAAAAAGAAATCTTAGAGGATCGACAGGCACAACTAACGGTTGAGTATACACCAGAGGAATTTGAGGGCTATAAGCGCCGAGCTGCGAAGAAAATCTCGCGAAATGCAAAGATTCCTGGTTTTAGGCCTGGAAAGGCGCCTTACCAGGTGGTTGTGAATCACTATGGCGAAGGCACCATCGTTCAAGAGGCGTTTGACCTGTTGATTGATGACGACTATTCAAAAATTCTGGACCAGGCAGATCTCGAACCTTTCGGTCCCGGGAACCTGGAAACGCTGGAAAATTTTGATCCACCTAAGTTTGTCTTGCTGGTGCCGTTGCAACCAGAGGTTGACCTGGGTGACTATCGCGAAATTCGTAAAGCTTTTGAGATGGAACCTTTCAACCCCGATGATGTTGATGACTATATTATGAGTCTCAGACGAAATTCTGCCACTATCATCCCTGCAGAACATCCCGCCGAAGAAGGTGACCTGGTTTACTTTACCCTGAGCGGCGAAATCCTCAACCCAGAGGATGAAGAAGATGCTACCATCACCGATAAAAGCCCGCAACAAGTAGTGATCCCGGCTGAGGGTGAGATTTCCGAGGATGAATGGCCATATCCCGGCTTTGGACGGGCATTATTGGGTGTTACAGACGGCGGCGTTAAAGAAGTTCAATATACTTACCCCGAGGATTATGAAGATGAAGACTATCAGGGGAAGACGGCTATCTTTACTGTAGAGGTTCAGTCTGTGAAAGCCTTGGAGTTGCCGGAGTTTGATGATGTGTTTGTTCAAAACCTGGGAAATTTTGAATCACCGGAGGATTTTCGGGAAAAAATCGAAAACCAGATGCAGGAAGAACACAAAGCAAATTACGAGATGGAATACATCAATGCAATTTTAGCTGAGGCTATTGAAAACGCACAGTTGAAGTATCCTCCGCAGATGCTTGAACACGAAGTAGAGCATGTCCTGGAGGATATAAAATCTCGGCTCAAAAATCAGAACCTTGATTATGACACTTACCTCAAGTTGCGAGGCATCGATGAAGATACCCTTATCGCGGAAGAAATTGAACCTGTAGCCAAGCAACGCCTTGAACGGTCGTTGGTGGTGGATGCCTTGATTGAAGCAGAAGGTTTGAAGTTAAATCAGGAATTGCTCCATGAGCAGGTCAATGGTGTGGTTAACGAGATCTTCCGATCTGGTAAGGCTGATGAACTACAAAAAGAGATGGGAGAAAATGAATTCTCTCGCATGGTGACCATGGAAGGCGTTTCACGGACGATGGATGTGCTGCTAAAAGACCGTTTGATGTTGATTGGCACCGGACAGCCGATCCCAGAAGATGTTGAGGAAGATGAACCCAAGATAGAAGAACTGGAAGAAACTGATATTCCTGTTATTACTGACGTAGTAGAACCTGTTTCTGACAGCGCAGCCCAAGAAAACCTTGAAGAATCTGGTGAGTCAGATGATGAAAGCCCAGAAATGGATGAGGTTAATGAAGACGAAGCTCCTGCTGAAGATGAGCTGCTAGAAGAGCCTATTGACGCAGAGGTGCATCCAGAACAAACCCTTTCAGAAGAACATACTGACCAGGAAACTGGCGCAGTTGAAGAAGAAAATTAGAAAGAAAAATTAAACCAATAAAAAAAGAAGGTGAACATGTTTAGTAACGATATTTCTTCCCTAATCCCAATGGTTGTAGAGACCTCTGGCGCTGGTGAACGGGCTTACGATATTTATTCCTTACTCCTCAAGAATCGCATTGTGTTTTTGGGGACCGGGATTAATGACCAGGTAGCCAACCTGGTGGTGGCACAGTTGCTGTATCTGAGCCGTGAAGACCCAGAAAGCGGCATCCAGATGTACATCAATTCGCCCGGCGGTCAGGTTTATGCCGGCATGGCCATCTACGACACAATGCGCATGATCCCTAACAAGATCAGCACAGTTGCTGTGGGTGTGGCGGCCAGTTTTGGTACCGTTTTGCTGGCAGCAGGCGCCAAAGGACAACGCTATGCATTGCCCCATGCTACCATTCATATGCATCAGCCCTTAGGCGGCGCACAGGGTCAGGCCTCGGATATTGAGATCCAGGCCAAGGAGATTTTGCGGTTGAAAGAGCGCATCAACATCATCCTGGCCGAAGCGACCGGCCAAACTGAAGAGGCCATCATCCGGGATACTGAACGCGATTTTTACATGAGCGCAGAGCAAGCGGTTGAATACGGTCTGGTTGATAAGGTCCTTGAACCGCCAGAGAAATAGCATTGAAAAATTTTAAAAACAACATGCCGGAATGCCTTCAGGTTTCCGGCTTTTTTTTCAGGAGCAACTATGATTTCTAATTACCTGCAAGACATCAAAGGTCTGGTCATCGACATGGATGGTGTATTGTGGCATGATTCTGTGCCATTGGGCGATTTGCCGGCCATCTTTGACCAAATCCAGGCATCAGGCTTGAAGGTGATCCTGGCCACCAATAACGCCACCCGCACGATTGATGAATACCACCAGAAGTTAGGTAGCTTTGGCGTTGAATTGGAGGATTGGCAGGTGATCAACAGCGCACAAGCTGCGGGGATATTTCTTCAAGAGCAATATCCAAATGATGCAAAGGTATTTGTGGTAGGACAGCCAAGTTTGAAAAAGACTTTAGCCGATTTGGGATTCACGATCGCCGCCGATGACGACATGTCGGCAGAAGTTGTGGTGGCGTCATTGGACTTCAGTGTGACCTATGAAAAGCTTAAACATGCCTCACTATTGATCCAGGCAGGATGCGATTTTGTGGGGACAAACCCGGATGTGACCCTGCCAACACCGCTCGGTTTCATTCCTGGGGCGGGAACGATCATCGGCGCTTTAGAAATTGCTTCTGGGAAGTCAGCGAAAATTGTTGGCAAACCGGCTCCAGTGCTGTATGAAGTCGCCTTGAAACGGCTGGAATTGGCACCCGAAGAGACCTTAGCGATTGGTGACCGTTTGGAAACCGATATCGCCGGGGCCCAGGCGGCTGGCATACACACCGCGCTGGTGCTCAGCGGGGCCTCTACCAGAGCACAAGCAGAGGCATTTCAACCGCCACCGGAAATTATTACCCAGAACCTAACAGAATTGATCTTCTAATGAACCAACACAAACCCTTAATTTATGATCTCTCGTTATCTGAGCTGGAGCATTGGCTTTCTACCCAGGGGGAGCCCAAATTTAGAGCAAAACAAATTTATGTAGGACTCTACCAAAACTTCCGCACTGAAGTGGGTGAGATCACAACCCTGCCGAAAGCATTGCGTGGTGTGCTGACTGAGCATTTTGATATGGAGGGCATCAGTCCGGTCAGGAAAATTCAGTCCAACAATGGACTGACAAGCAAGACCTTGTTTGAATTACAGGATGGTTGCCTGATCGAGACCGTGTTGATGATGTATGACGAGCGGCGTACCGTTTGTATCTCAGCCCAGTCGGGTTGTGGGCTGGGTTGTACGTTTTGCGCAACGGGACAAATGGGGCTTTCGAGGAACCTGACCAGCGGTGAAATCGTTGCCCAGGTCATCTATCATGCCAGACTGCTGGCAAAAACCGATGACCGAGTCACCAATGTGGTGTTGATGGGCATGGGGGAACCTTTCCAGAATTATGAGGATGTGATGGCGGCCATCACCCGGTTGAACGATCCGGATGGTTTCGGCCTGGGCGCCCGCCGGATGACAATCAGCACAGTGGGAATCGTGCCCAAAATTAAAACTTTCGCTGACGAAAACAGTCAGGTCAATTTGGCTGTCAGCCTGCACACGGTTGATGATGACCTGAGGTCAGAATTAATCCCCGTCAATCGAAAATATCCGGTATCCAGCGTGTTGAGCGCATGCCGGTATTACACCATGAAAACCAATCGGCGAGTGACTTTTGAATATGCCCTGATTGATGGCGTCAACGACTCCGAGAAAGATGCACTGGCATTGGCGCAACAGATTAGAGGCATGCTGTGCCATGTGAACCTGATCGCGTTAAATCCCACCCGTAAATACAATCGATCGGGGTCACGGGTTGACCAGGTGCAAGCGTTTTATGATGTGCTCGAATCTCATCACATTCCCTGCACCATTCGCTTGCGACGGGGAATCGAGATCGGCGCTGGCTGTGGTCAGCTTGCCGCAGGCGGATGACCACACATTGAAGTCCCAGGTGCTATAATCTAGATGATATGAGCGAAAACCTATTTGATAAATGGCGTATTGGGCTTGAAAAAACCCGCAAAGTTGCTTTTGGACGTATCTCAAACTTCCTAGGTACATCCGAGCTGGACGAAACAACCTGGGATGACCTGGAAGCCCTATTAATCCAGGCTGACCTCGGTGTGGATGTGACGCTCGATGTGGTCGATGCCCTCAGAACCAAGGTTAGAGATGAAGGGTTAACGACAACAGATGCATTGGTTGTGGCATTGAAAGCGGAATTAATTTCCCGCCTGGACGAACCCCAACTGCCAGATTACAACACCAAACCAACCGTTATCATCCTGGTGGGTGTGAATGGTTCCGGTAAGACGACCTCTGCTGCCAAGCTGGCCAGATTGCTGCTTGATGAGGGGAAATCGACGTTATTGGTGGCTGCGGATACTTATCGCGCGGCGGCGATTGATCAACTCAGGGTATGGGCAGAGCGGGTGGACGTGCCCATGGTTGCCGGCCAGCCCGGCGGCGATCCTGGCGCAGCAGTTTTTGACGGAATCAATGCTGGCATGGCCCGTCAGAAGGATGTAGTGATCATCGATACAGCTGGCCGTTTGCATACCCGCTATAATTTGATGGAAGAAATCAAAAAGGTGCACAGGGTCAGCGGGAAGGCACTCCCAGGCGCTCCACACGCCACCTGGCTGGTTTTAGACGCGACCACAGGTCAAAATGCCCTGCAGCAGGCTAGAGCCTTTCAGGAGGCTGTGGCGATTGATGGTGTGATTTTAGCCAAGTTAGACTCATCTGCTAAAGGCGGCATGGCTTTTGCGATCAAAACACAGCTGGATTTACCGATCATCTATGCTGGCTTGGGTGAACATATCGCAGATTTACATCCCTTTGACCGAGAAGCCTTCGTGGAAGGCATTATCGACGGATAATTGGAGACGGAATGACGATTGAAAACTTGAAGACAAACCTGAATGAGGCTTACGAAAAACTGCTAAATCTCCAGGAGCATCTTTGACTTAGTCGTTAAAAAAGAAGAACTTGCCCGACTCGAAAAAGAGGCTCAAGACCCACATCTTTGGGACAATCGGGAACGGGCGCAAAATATAATGATTCGCCAGGCAGACCTGCGGGGTGAGATAGAAGCCTATGAGGCGCTGAAAAAACGAACTGAAGATACCCTGGAATTGCTGGAGATTGCCGAAGACTCAATGGTCAATGAGCTCCAGCGTGAAGCCGGTAATATTCAAAGGCAAATTGATCGTCTTGAGCTGAGAACGCTCCTTTCGGGTAAATACGATCGCGGCAATGCGTTGCTAGCCATCCACGCAGGCGCTGGCGGGACAGATTCACAGGATTGGGCTGAGATGCTCGAGCGCATGTATCTGCGGTGGGCTGAGACCCGTAATTACCAAACCGACATCCTTGACCGCACCGATGGTGAGGAGGCGGGGATTAAAAGTGTAACCATCAGTGTGCGGGGTCCCCTTGCTTATGGCTATTTAAGGCCTGAAAAGGGGGTGCATCGGCTGGTGCGCTTGTCCCCATTTGATGCTGCTCATCGGCGGCACACCTCTTTTGCGTTGGTTGAGGTTTTGCCTGAGATGGATAACATGGATGAGATTCACATTTCACCAGATGACATAAAAATGGATGTGTATAAATCATCAGGGGCCGGCGGGCAGAGTGTTCAGAAGAATGCCACTGCTGTCAGGTTGACCCATATCCCGACGGGGATGGTTGTCACCTGCCAGAATGAACGCTCTCAGATGCAAAACAAAGAGAACGCCCTGCGGGTGCTAAAAGCACGTTTGTTGGAAATCAAACAAGCTGAACAGGATGCAACTATCTCAGAATTACGCGGAGAATACACCAAAGCAGAATGGGGCTCTCAGATCCGGTCTTACGTTTTGCATCCGTACCAGCTGGTCAAAGATCATCGCACTGATCATGAAATGGGCAATGCCCAAGCCGTCTTGGATGGGCATCTCGACCCCTTTATCGAAGCTTACCTGCGAAAAGTTGACTAATTAATCCAGCAGGTCTGCCAGTTTGACCATTTCCATCGAAATTTCTTTGGTCTTACCCACCACTTCCTCTAAAGGTGTGGTAGTTACTGCACCTTTATTTAACCCTACCAAAACGCCAAATTCCTCACGTGCGACGGCTTCAATGGCCCCATTGCCAAAGCGGCTGGCCAAAAGGCGGTCGAAGGCACCAGGGCTACCGCCGCGCTGGACGTGCCCCAGTGTGGTGGCGCGAATCTTGAAGCCCAAGCGGTCTTTGTTCTGTTCGAAATAGCCGGTAAGGGCTTCGGCATTGTATTTGGCCCCTTCTGCAACCACGATGATAGCATGCGCTTTACCGTGTTCATAAGCCAGACGCAAGGATTCTGCCACCTCTTCCGGATCGGTTTCAACTTCTGGGATCAGGATGTATTCAGCCCCACCGGCAATGCCCGACATGAGGGCGATATACCCACATTTCCTTCCCATGACCTCAATCAGGAAAGCTCTCTGGTGGGATGATGCGGTGACTTTTAGGCGGTCTATAGCCTCCAGGGCGATATTTAACGCAGTATCAACGCCAATGGTGATTTCAGAACCACACAGATCGTTGTCAATAGTGGAAGCAATACCGACCACCGGGAACCCCAATTTATGGAGTTCATAATTGCCGGTCTGTGATCCATTACCACCTATGACGACCAGTGCATCGATGCCCATCTGGCGCATATTTCTGATGGCTTTTCGGCGGCCCTCATCGGTTGTGAATTCAACACAACGCGCTGAGCCTAGTATCGTTCCACCTTTATGGATGATTCCACCGACATCCCGTGTGCCCATCGGGCGAATATTTCCGGCAATCAGTCCTGCAAAGCCTTTCTGGACGCCATACACCCCCCAACCCTTTGCAACACCACACCGTACAACGGCTCGAATGGCGGCATTCATGCCTGGTGCATCCCCACCACTTGTTAATACTGCGACGGTTTTCATAATTTCCTCTCTTAGCATAACCAATGATAACTTGTTGATCATAGACAATTATAATATGAATGAGAAACTGGTTACAATCATATTTGGCTATTTGATGTGACACAACCCACGGAAAGGCTCCATTAACATGAAAAAATTAGTCCAAGAATTTCGAGATTTTATCACTAGAGGAAATGCCATAGACCTGGCCATCGGGATCATCATTGGTTCGGCCTTCAGCGCAGTGGTCAATTCCATTGTAAACAACTTGTTGATGCCGCCTTTTGGTTTGATCCTGGGAAATGTTGATTTTCAAGACCTGTTTATCGTCCTCAGGCAGGGTGAACAGGTCTTGCCCCCCAGCGCAACGCTTGAAATGGCCAAAGAAGTTGGGGCTGTGACATTTAACTATGGCCAATTTATCACCGATTTGATCAGCTTCTTACTGCTGGGTTTGGGTGTATTTCTGATCGTCAGGGGCATTAACAAATTGAATGCTCTCAAAGCAAAAATGATCGATGAGGAAAAAGCGACCGCAGAAGAGACAGAAAAGGATTGCCCCTACTGCCACAAGCCCATCCCGATTCAAGCCAGCCGTTGTCCCTTTTGCACTTCCCAGTTAGGAGAGAACCAGGAGGCTGCGGTTGGGTAAAGAAATATTTGTCACCATCCTTGAAGACGATATTTTTTCATTGAATTGGATGGCTTTGCTGATGGTGCGAGATTGGCGCACAAGAGTTATTGGCGAGTTTACCTCTCGGTTTGCGTTTAGTGCCTTTTTAGAAAAAGCAGACCAGAGATTTGATATTCTTATTTTGGATGTTGACCTGCTCAGCGAAATTTATAAAATTTCAGACATTTGTGATGCCTTAAGGTCAAGAGACCACCAAGCCAAGATTCTACTTACAGGCGTCGAACCAGATTCTAAGGTCCTTTTACAATTACAGAACGAGCAAATTGGCGGTTATGTCTTAAAAAGTGAGATTGCCTACGCCCTGAGCTGGGTGATCGCATTTGTGAGTGAAGGGCATTGGGTCCTAACGCCGGGGGTTCAGAAGTTGGCCAATGAAGTGAATTTCCTGCTACCACCCACAGCGTTAGTTGTTGATGGCAGAAGAACCATTCCTGAATTTACAAATTACGAAGCGGCAGTAGCGAGGATGGCCTTCATCTTTTCTGTGGGGCGGCGGGATCTGGCTGACGAATTAAAAATTTCTGAACAGTGGAGCTATGGTTTGGTCAGCGAGCTGTATAAAAAGATGGGCCTGGCTGACATTATCGCTGGGGATGTCGACCTGTTTTCGTATATTGGTGAAAGTGCAATCATCAAACAAAAGTTTTTGGAGATTATGGATCAGCTGGGGCCATCGAAAAAGGCCAGGGATATGGAAACGCTGGCCTTTCACCTGATGACCATGCCGGAAATTTTGGAATAAACCTAGAAAGGTCAAAGGTGATGCCAGAATCAGTCAAGAAGCCCAATTCAATCTATTGGTCAGGCACCAGTTATGTGATGCTGAGTGGGTTCTTGTTGCTGTTGTTCCTGATCGGGTATGTATGGTGGCCTTTGCTGGATGAATACCTGAACCAATTCAACCCGGAGATCTCCATTTGGCTTCAAATCGACTGGTTGCTGATTGGTAATTTCCTGGTGATGAGTATCTTAATCATGCTGAATGCGGATTTGAAGAAGGACTTGCCTTTTGCGCTCATTGCCCTGGCGGGAGGATTTGTCATCGAAGCCTGGGGAACGCTTTCAGGGTTATGGTCCTATTACACCTTCGAGACCCCTCCGTTGTGGATCATCCCGGCCTGGCCAATCGCTGCGTTAGCTGTTAACCGTCTGTATATGCTGGTGAGCAATGGCTTAAACCATTTAGGCAAAGGTTGGAGTAATTTTGTCTACTGGCCCATTTATGGCGTTTTTTACCTGCTTTTGTGGCGTTTTGCCTGGGAGGGCATTCAACACCCCTTGACTTGGTTCGCTTTGGGTTTCTGCGGTGTGATCATCCTCGCTGAAACGGATAAACGGTCATCGCTATTGATCCTGTTGGCGGGTTCAGCGCTGGGGTATTTCCTGGAGCGCTGGGGGACAACTCGCTTATGCTGGGCTTACCACACCGGCGGCTGGCCGCCATTGATCACTGTCCTTTCGCATGGCATGGCATCTGTGGCAATCTGGCGCGTTTACCGGGTCTACCTGGCCTTACTTAACCGGTCAGGGTTTCCCCTGGCAAAGCATTTAATACCCATGAAATAAAAAAAAAGCTGCCTGTTGAGGGCAGCTTTTTTCGTATTAGAGATCAATCAGGGCTGTACCACCCGGCCCATGAACAGAATTGTGTTGGTGGGCTGATGGCGGATCAGGAACAGGAAAGGCCGGTCAATGACAAGTGAAATTGGCTCCTCTGGCATGACCGAGGTGACCCCAACGATCACAGCTGTGGCCGC
>JBLRWR010000001.1:0-40826 GCA_047921135.1 Candidatus Brevefilum sp. | reverse complement strand
TGTTCACGGATCACACCTGCGATTGCCCCTGCGACTGCAGCAGTGCGGGAGTTCGCTGAAACTTTGATGATGCTCATAATCTGCTCCCTGGTTTGCATCCCGTTAATTCATAGCTTAGAATTACTTAATATTCTGGGGCGCTATTCTATGTTTAATTAAATTTTACAAGATTTTACGCTTAATCGCAAGGGGGATTTTTGATTATTAGTAATTAATTAATTACCCACAGTAACTTTAATCTTCAACTGGTTTTTGGTACACCCGGTACCGCTTGTAAATGCTTGCCCCCATGCGTTCGGCCAGGGCTGGCGTTTTGGGGTTATCCTGGGAGGTCAGGGAGAGATCTGCCCAGGTGTATCCTTTGGCTTGGGCGCGCTTGAGCATTTCAGAAAACAGCATCAGGCTGATCCCTGTGCCCCAATATTCCGGAAGGACCAGAACGCTCTTAATTGCCAACCCCTTTGGCTGTGTTTGGCGGTGCCGCAAGTACCGCAGGTAATCCCAGGGATAACGCAACCCATTCAGGTGATACAGGATTTCATTAAGGTTTGGAATACCGGGGAAAAAGCCCACAGTCTGGTCACCCACATCGGCGAATAAGACCAGGTCAGGGTCAGCGTACTGCTTGAAAGGTGCTAAAGTGTCATCCAACGCCCGCCGATCCCAGCCGACAAAATCAACCAGGTGTGCCAGTGCTCGATTGAGCAGATAATGTACCCGGTCGGCCTCCTCGTCCCAGGCGTCAAATCGGCCCTGGCGGATAACAGCCGTCCCACGCTGAGCCGCCTTTTCTGCCAGGCGATGCAACAAGTTAAATTCACGTGTATTTTTTGAAATATCCAGGGCAAAGGCCAGGTTGTCTGGCCGCAAAGGTTGAAAGCCGTGGTTGACCACCAGTTGTTCATAATAAGCAGGCGTATGCCCACAACTGACTGCGGGCGGGCGGTCTCGCCCCTCAATTAAAACACCGTAGCCTGCATCATAATCCTGGTTGAAAGGGCCGATCAAACGGTTCAGGCCGCGCGCCTTTGCCCAGCCTTCAACAGTTCGGAAGAGCTCATCGGCAACGGCCTGATCATCAATGCATTCAAAAAAGCCAAACATCCCATCCTGCAACCCCCGGGAGTTGTTTGACGAGTGATCAACAGCCGCCATGATGGTACCGGATAAGTGCCCATCCCGGAAAGCCATAAAGAAGTCCGCCTCGCCGTGGTTAAAAAAAGTGCCCTGGCGAGGGTTTAATTGTTTCATTCGCTGGGTAAGCAATGGGGGCACCCATAATGGATCTCGCCGGTAAATTTTCCATGGAAAGGTCGCAAAGCGCCGCCGCTGAAAATAGTTCTCAACTTTTTGAATCACAACCTGAACCATAAAGCCTCTGTATGTCTTTCTATAGATGAATTCCCAATCCAGGTTAAGGCCGTGAGCTGATGCATTTCACAAATAACCTCAGGAAGAGCAAAAAAAGACCCTTTGGGACAATGTCCACAAAGGGTCTTGGTTCAGGCAGTTTTTAAATAATCGGTGGAAAGTCAGGTGGCAGTAGTGATCCATCCTCTTGCAGGGGATTCTCATCATGTTGAATTTGCCAGCCGCAATCTTAGACCACCTCACTTGCGCCAGGCAATGGTTTCTTCTCGGCGCGTTCAGCCCTGCGGGCTGCGCGTCGGGTGCGCAGTTCTTCCACGATTTGGTGATGCTGTTTGCGGCCCAGGGGGTAAAAAATTGCAATCAGAATACCGGTCACCAGGAGCAACGCCGGGATTGGGCCAACCACCAGCCGGATACCCAGCAAGGCACTGGGTGGCTGCACAGCATCCTGACCGCTCTGGAAATTAGTCATCTGCAGTACCAACAATGAAAGCGGCTGCGCAATAGCCATGCCAATCTTGCCCAATAAGGTGACCAGGCTGTAGAACATGCCCTCATTCCGCTCACCGGTATGCCATTCCTCCCACTCAATGGCATCAGGGATGATCGCCCAGGGTAAAACCTGCCCAGCGCTCACACCAATCCCCGCCATCACACATAAGACCAGGATCAGCCAGAAGGGCGTCTGCGGGGTCATCATGATCAGCACCAGCATCACCACAGCCCAAAAGCCAACGCCAATGATATATGCCCAGCGCTTATTCCAGTTCTTCGAGACCCAATTCCAGATCGGCAATGCAAAAATCGCTGTCACAAAGATGCTGATCATAATGATGATGTTTTGAGATTGCCGTTGAATAATATGCAGGATAAAGAATTGCAGGTTGGATTCAATCACCACAATGGCCATCCAGGTGGCCAGGTACATCAGGGCGCCGAACATGAAGGGTTTATTCTTAAATGCTGCCCTGAGTGATGGCCAGAATTTGGGTAGATTTTCTGTTTGGTACTCGCGCTTTTCCTTCGTGCCCCAGAACACGCCAAAGATCGGCGCGGCAGCGATGGCCCCTGCGACGATTGCCATGACCATCACACTGCGTGAAGTGGCCAGGTTCCAGTTATTGCCCACAATCAGCAACGGCAAAATATAGGCCGTGAGGCTGCCAATGATGTTGAACATCATCCTGAAGCTGGTCAGCTTTGTGCGCTCATCGTAATCCGATGTCAATTCCGGTGTGAGGGCGAAATAGGGCATATAAACAACAGTCGCCAGCGCTTCATAAATGATATAGGCCAGAGAATAATAGATAATCAATCCGGTTTGATCAAAATTGGGGCTGAGCCATAGCAGGATAAAGGATAACCCAAAGGGAATCGCGCCGAATAACAAAAATGGACGGCGGCGGCCATACTTCGAGCGGGTACGATCCGAGATGTACCCCACCAATAAGTCATTGACAAAATCCCAGCTCCGGCCAATAAATAAAATAATGGCCACCAAACCGGGCTGTAAGCCAACCACCGTCACCATAAAGACGGCAAAAAAGGCGGTGATGATGGAATTGTTCATGCTGAAGCCAAAATCCCCCATCCCATACAGCAAATTTGTGATCAAAGGAAGTTTATCTTTTTTCTCCACGGGTCTGCTCCTGTTATTTATAAAATTTGTCAATTAATTAACACTCAGGGTCCACTTTAGTTGTGCGATCAGGCATTAACTTATCAATTTGATGAGGATTGTTCAATAATTTTCGGGGGCTCGTTAAATAAGGTTTTCTGATCAACAAATAAGATCGCTCCATTAAAATAAATCACCTGATTGTAACATTAAAATCCAGTTCTGCACTCACCATCTCTCGGAGCAACCTTCCTGTTCACAATTGAACCAGGTCAGAAATCTCCTACACACCTTCCTCAGGATCAAGATTCGCCTGCCAACGTCCTCCGTAAAGGCTCAAAATCAACCCGCGAGGTCATATCGATGCTGATGGGCGTGACGGCGACCCGTTTATCGACCACCAGGGCATATACATCGCCATCAGGCTCCAGTTGGGCGGGATCATAGCGGATTTCATAGCCCACTGGCCCGCGTTCATAAAGCGATTCTCTGCGCGGCGTTGCTGGTATGTAGTACCGGGCTCTGGAATGGCGGGTGAGTGCCCAGGGCGTCTCTGGTGTGGCACCGCGGGGTACATCGATCTTGAGCACATCCACATCAAAGGGCAGTGCTTGGGTGAGCATCACCCGGGCAAATTTTTGCGTAAAGTGGGCTGCTGCGCTGAAATCAATGTCTTTTGAGAGGTTCAGGTGATGTTCTTGCCCGGTTTGCATCGATACCGCCATCGCAGGGATGCCTGCCGAGGCTGCTTCCAGAGCTGCGCCAACGGTACCGGAGATCGTCAGCCCGGCGCCGATATTTTCACCATAATTGATGCCGGAAACGACCAAAGCCGGGTTGCCCTTAATCACATCCAGGATGCCGTGCACCACGGCCTGCCCGGGCGAACCATCCACGGCATACACGGTCCAATCACGCCCGTTGACGTGCAGGGTCAGCGCTTCAATGGTTCCGGTTGATTCTGCCGGCATGCTGTGTCCCTTACTGGTCTGCTGGTGCAGCGGTGCCACCACATGCACGAACCCCAGGGGGTCCAGGGCTTCAGCGGCGGCCCATAAGCCGGGTGAATGGATGCTGTCATCGTTGGTCAGGAGAATTTGTGTTGTTTTATCATTCATGGGTATCAATTGTAGCCTATGATGATCAAAACAGCCATCCACACGATTGAACCATACAGGCCATGTCCGCCCGTCATGGCAAAGCGATGTGAGTGGGTGTTGGCAATGGAAATAAGCCCAAGCTATTCGGATAAAAAAATTTTTATGAAGTCTCGCCCGCACATTTTGCAGCAAAGGCTTTAATCTGATCGACCATGGCCAGCAGGCCATTGGCGCGTTGGGATGAAAGATGCTGATCCAGGCCAATCGCTTTAAAAAAGGTCAGGTCAGCAGTGAGTACGGCTTGAGCGGGCTGTCCCGAAAACACCTGCAGCAATAGGGCGGCCAGCCCTTTGACAATCAACGAATCGCTGTCAGCCTGCAGGTGAACCTCACCCTGGCGGCATTCCCGGTGCAGCCACACCAGGGATTGGCAGCCGCGTACGATGTTCTCCTCCGTGCGGTAGGCCTCAGGCAAGGGCGGGTTTTTCTGCCCCAGCTCAATCAGGTAAGCGTAACGCTCATCCCATTCGGGCAAAAAGGAGAAATCATCTACAATCTGGGCCTGGATGTCCTGTATGCTTGCCATAGGTTACCGACCCAACATTTTCAGAACTTTGTGAATAGCTTCCACCAGCGCGTTGATATCCTCTTGGGTGTTGTAGAGGGCCAGTGAAGCCCTGACCGTGCCATCAATGTGCAGGGCGGTCATAATCGGCTGGGTACAGTGGTGCCCGGTGCGCACAGCCACACCGCGGGTATCCAGCAGGGTGCCCAGGTCATAATGGTGCACCCCGTCAATATTAAAGGCCAGTATACTGGTGCGTTGTTTGGCGTTGCCGTAGAGCGTCAGTCCCTCGATCTCCAGCAGCCGTGCCCGCCCATAAGCCAGGACCTCATCTTCGTGAGCCATGATGGCGTTGAAATCGAGTGCATTCAGGTAGTCAATGGCCGCGGCCAGCCCGATCGGCCCAACGATGTTGGGCGTACCCGCCTCAAACTTGAAGGGCGGCTTGTTATAGGTGGTTTTTTCCACCGCCACCTGGTCGATCATCTCACCTCCGCCCTGGTAAGGCGGGATGGCGTCCAACCAGCGCTCTTTCCCGTAGAGCACCCCGATGCCGGTCGGACCGTAGATCTTGTGGCCAGAAAAGGCATAAAAATCCGCATCCAGCGCCACCACATCATGCTCGATGTGTTGAACCGATTGGGCAGCATCCACCAGCACAGCAGCGCCAGCCTCATGTGCCATTTGGATGATCTTCTTGGCCGGGTTGACCGTGCCAAGCGAGTTGGAAACGTGGTTGAAGGCTACCATGCGGGTCTTGTCGCTCAGCAGTTTCTCGTAGATATCCAAACGGAGCTCGCCGTTTTCATCAAAGGGGATCACTTTGAAGTTAGCCCCGCGCCTCTCGCACATCATCTGCCAGGGCACAAAATTGGAGTGGTGTTCCAGCTCGGTGACAATCACATCATCACCCGGGCTGACAAAAGCCTCTCCAAAAGCAAAAGCCACCAGGTTGATCGCTTCCGTCGTCCCCCGGGTGAAGATGATTTCATGGGAGTGTTCGGCGTTGACATAGCGTTGCACGGTTTTTCGGGCAGCTTCGTGGGCTTCAGTTGCCAGGTTGGAAAGGTGATGCGTGCCGCGATGGATATTGCTGTTATAGCGGGTGTAATAATCGATGATCGTGTCGATCACCGATTGCGGTTTTTGGGTGGTGGCGGCATTATCCAGGTAGACCAGGGGTTTACCATGAACTGTTGTGCCCAAAATCGGGAAATCAGCGCGAATTTTTTGGATGTCGATGGCCATCATATCCTTTATTGATTAATTTTTTTGTCAAGCAATTTTACCACCCAAGCGCTGCGCATGGAAAGCCATGCACCACCTTCGCCATCCCGGCCAGGCCGTTGGTTAATAAAACGTCGTCCGAATTACCGGCTGGAACAGGTGCTTACGGTGTACACAGGCCGGGTCAAGCGCACATGCTGCGCAGATGGGCTCAGTCATCTCAGGGCAGTGCTGGCGGTTGTAATTAAAGGCAATATTATCCACCGCGCCCATGCTCAAACCCGACACATCAATCAGCTTTTGGATTGTACGGTAACAGGCAAAACGGATAGCCCATTCCTCCGCCGCAGAGACCAATATCCGTTGGGCGATTTTCTCTCGCAAGGCTGCATCAATGACCTCTACCAAACCGGTCCGCAAGCAAAACCGCATCACGTGGTAATCAATCACCGGCTGGATCGCCTCATCGGCAGAAATGCGTAAAAAGCCTTCCGGCCGTTCCTTGAGGATCATCGCCAGCAGGTTGGATTTCTTACGAAAAGGATCTTCCTTATAACCGCCAACCTGATCCAGGATAGACAGGAAGGTCTTGAGGGGTTTCTCCGCCTGGTTCGCTCGCGCCAAAATCGCCTGGGGCGATAATCCCAGGGCGGACATGTCCCTCCCGTAAGCCTGGGCCATGGCCAGGTGCAGGTCGACGGCCGGCATCGGATCGGTGCCGTCATCTGCGCGGAACAAAGCCAGCATTTCTGTTTTGTCCGTTTGGGCCTGCCGCTGCGGGGAATAAAAGTGCGCATCATCTTCCAGCGGGCGCAGGTAGGCATAGGAGAGGTAAGTTGAGCCCTTGCATTGATGCCCATCAATGGTGGCAACCAGTGGATGGCTGTAACGGCCTTCTGCAATGTGCCAAAAGCTGAACTGCTGCAAGGTTTGCACAAAGAAGTAATTCATTGCGGCCGGGTGCCCGACCGGCGGGTAATAATCGCTGACAAAAGGGACCGGTTCCGCTTCCGGAATGGTTTTCATCACCCCGGCCAGGCGCGCCACCTGATCCTCATCGATCCGCACCCGCTCATCCAATGGAATGGCGGGCGGGTCCTGCTCAAACAACAATGCAGTCGGGCCGACATGTTGAATGGCTTCCGATGCCAGTGCCATGGCCCGACGGGCGGCCATGATCGGATGAGCGCCTTGCAGCACAAGCGAAACTGTCGCCCCACAGAACGTATCTCCGGCACCGGTTGGGTCCAGCGCCTCTGCGGCAATAGCCTGAAGCTCAGTTGTGTAATTGCCCTGGACCACCAACGCGCCATCCCGGCCGCGGGTGATCCACAAGACCTTCCCCGGTGCAGTCACCGCCTGCTCCAGTGAACCGAAATACGCCCTGGCCTCCGCTTCGTTGAGAAAGATCAGGTCCGCAAGGTCGAATAAACGCTCTACCAGGTCTGGGTCTTCTTCGATTAAGCTCAGATGGCTTCCACAAGAGAGCATTGCAGCGCCACGCGCCCGGCAGGCTTCTGCAAACCTGAGCTGTTGGTGAGCTCGTCCCAAGGAGGTAATATGAACAGCATCGTAGGCAGAAAGGTCTTGCGGCAGCCCGGCTGGATCCAGCCGCACTTCTGCCCCGGAGAAAAAAGACAGGTAGGTCGCCTGATCGCCAGAGTGGGCGATCTCAAAGCGGGGAATGTCCTCACCCGTGACGGTTGGGCCGAGCCAGGTTTCCAACCGGTTATCCAGGGGCTGCAAGGCGCCTGGCATGGGGTTTGGTTTTGGGCTGAACATGGAGACCCGGCAGCCGCTGCGATGGGCAGCCAGCGCGGTATACAAGCCAGCCCCGCCAGCTGAAGGCTCAACCCGGTTGTTAAAATGCAGCCGATCGAGGGACGGACCGCCAATGACAAGTAAATGCGTCATAAACTCCTCCAATAGGACGGTACAATCTCAGTTTGTTTACCTAAGAAAGTGGAAAATTCATTGCATCAACTGCCCAAGATTGGTAAGTTAATGCAATCATTTTTCCTCAATCTCAACAATAATTACTGCTCCGGTGTTAATGTCCAGCCTGCGAGCTGCATCCCCATTGACCTCAGCGATCGCCAGGTGGCCGGTGCTGTCGATAAAGGCGATTAACGCCCCCGGGCTGGCAGCGCCAAAAGTTGGGCTCAGCCCCTGGATGGTTTCATCACCAACCCGGACAACGATCTGTTTACCCTCGTGGAGATACGCTCCGGGCAGATTGGTGCTCAGGTTGCCGAACCGGTCGATGAGCACCACCTCGGCCTGCCAACCGGCGGATGTCCCCACAGGTTGTGCAAAAGACAACAAGACCGGGTCGTTGATCTCTTCACCCAGGTTCCTCAACGGCATGCCATTGGCCAGATGTGCGCCGACCGGGGCAAAGACATCCCGGCCGTGGAAGGACGTACTGGCTTCGGGCAACCACAAAGCAGAGTTGGTCAGCGCAACCCATCTGACCGGCAAACCCGCATCTTTGGCTTGCTCAAGCACACGCGACAGCAAGCCATTATCCGGGGCCACAAAGAAATGCGCGCCAATTTGCGCCGCCAGGGCACGCCGCTGGGTGCCCACGCCCGGGTCTACCACCGCCACATGCACCGTCCCCTGTGGGAAATACGGCACGGCTTCCGCCAGCAAGCGCGCTCCTTCCGCAATATTTTGCGGCCGTACCTGGTGGGTGATATCAAGCATGATAGCCTGTGGGGCAATCCCGGCAATGACACCCTTCATCACACCCACAAAATGATCGTCAAGGCTAAAATCGGTCAGCAGGCTCACCACACCTGAAGGTTCCAGGTCCACACTACCCAATGGCATGCCCAGTTCGGCAGCCACATCATCATAGTTCAACCCCCGGCGGATCACCTGGGCAAACACCTCAGGCAGCCCGGCCATGCGCAAGCCAGACACAGCCGCCATGATATCATACGGCACCCGGAAATGCTGAACCCCTACATGCCCGCCCTCAATTTCAAGCAGCGCATAACTGGCGCGCGGATCGCCATCATCGGGCCGTCCAACACTGCCCGGGTTGACAAACAGCACATCACCCACCTGGCGGTAAAAAGCTCGATGGGTGTGCCCGCTGAGATTCACCTTTGCTTGCGTTTCGGCGGCCAGTTCTGCCAAGCGCACTTCGGGCGTTTCCGGGCCGATAAATTCCTGGTGTGCGGCAGGGCTGCCATGAGACAGGGAAATCCTCACATCCTCAACAACGATATCCAGCCGTTTGGGTAAAGATCGTAAATATTTACGTGAGCGCTTCGAAAGGGCCCGGTACGTCCAGGTAAACATTTCCCGCTTGTGCGCGGTTTTCACCCGCGACCAGCCCTCCTGGCCTTGCGCTTTACTGACGACTTTTTTATCATAATCCCCCAAAATGCTAATCACACCCGGTGACTGGCTCCACCGTACGACCGCCTCCGGAAGGGGACCGTAACCCGTCAGGTCACCCAGGTTGAGGATCATCTCCCCTCCCCCCTGCCCACGGGCGTGACGCAGCACTGCTTCAAGCGCGGGCAGGTTGCCGTGGACGTCGGCGATCACCGTGATTTTCATCCTCAGCCCCTATCGTTTAAAACTGGGATCGTCTGGCGGGGGTTCGGGCGCTTCGGGTTCGGTTACACTGTCTGCTGGGTTTTCAGGTGGGCTGCCAGCTCGATTTTCAGGTGCCAAATGCGCCAAAACAGCTTCCACATCCATGGGTGCTTTGATAATCTCTGCCATTACCTCCCAGGCATTTTCATAGATCAAAGTCTCCCAGAGCGAAAGAAAGGATTGGTATTTTTCATCACGCACACGCTGACGGTCTGCACTGAAATAGTTCAAACCCGGCAGAAGGCGTTTTAGCGGGCCGCGATGGCCAAAATAATCCATCACCCGTGCCCCCTCCTGTTCAATAAACTCGGGCAACCAGGCGATCCACACGTCATTATCATGAATATCACCCAGCAGATCCTGCAGGTTTTTCATCGCGCGAATATGGGGGTCAAGCGTATTGCCATAAATGGGCGCGAAGATTTCCAGGGTATAGCGCAAATGCTTGCCTGCAATCCGCATCGCGTGCAGTTCAGGAACATTTTCCGGGTTGTGGATATAGCCTTCGTAGCTGAGAAATTCCTCCAGGCTGCGATTAATCGCCTCATAAGCTTGCTGATAAAGCGAGGGTGTATAGAGGTAAAGGTTCTCTGAACCCGCCGTCATCGCAGTCAATTTTGCTTCCATGCCATCCAGGGTGCCAGCTTCCTGTAAATTGGCCAGCGTTTGGGTGACCTTGTCCTGGGCCAAGCTGCGCTGCTGCCCAAGGCGCAATAGCAAGCGATTGATGCCGGGCTTGTAACGAGGTTCCAGATCCGCCGCATAACAGCGGTTGAGCAGGTCAATCTGGATATCCAGGTCTCGGGCGCGGCCCAATGCTTTGGTGATCTCCCGGATCGCTTTGCCCCAGGCTTTGGCGTTTTTCTCGGATAAACATTGGGTAAAAAGGTTCAGCCCGTTCCGCAAGCGGCGCGAGGCGACCCGCATCTGGTGCACATGTTCAATATCTTCACCAACCAGCGCGCCCTGGCTCTCTACACGGAGGGCTTCCACCTGGGTGAGCATATATCGGGCACCAAACAGGCAATTGGCTCTACGATCATTTTTACCCATTGCGCCTTCCTTTTTAAATTAATTGAGAAACGCGTAATTTTCCTTACCCCTCACAATAAGACCATTTCATCTTCGAGGTTCATCTGCTGATCTTCTAACAGGGCGCGAATGTGCTCCTGGAGGTCTTCAAAAACCTCCATGATCGGCCGGCCGGCGTCAACCGTCACAAAGCCATAGGCTTGCGCCATCTGGTCAAACATACCAATCAGCTTAGACTGATAATCTAAAAAACTATCGAAAAGATTGTCTGCGCTGTGCATGTCCATGCCGGCTTCCCAATAATTCAGCCCGCGCCCATGGATCAGCCTGCTTAACAGGTCTGAGACATCTGCCTTCAGGTACAGTACCAAATCAGGCTTGAGGGCAAAGCCATACAGCTTGTGCGCCCATTCCGGATCTGCGCCTCGGACGATATCGCGCGCCATGATGGAGTAAAAGTAGCGGTCTGAAAGCACCACAAATCCAGCCTGCAAAGCCGGGATGATCTGGTTTTCAAGCCTGTCCGCAAAATCGGTGGCATAAAACAAGCTCATCGTGATGCGGCTGAGGGTATGTCCCTTCTTAGCCTCTTCCAGCCCTTCCTGGGTCAGGTCAGAGCGGCGCAAACCGGTATCAGAAACCGCATAACCCTCATCCTCCAACCATCTACGCAGCAATTGCGTTTGCGTAGATCGCCCAACACCATCCGATCCCTCCAGAACGATCAGCTTTCCGGGGCAGTCTTGAATGTTCAGATAAGGAAATCCGGTACCATAAAATTGGTTTTCAGACATCATCTACCGCCTTACTCATGCTCTGGTTGGATCAGGATTTCAGGGATTCCCTCGGGGATTGGCAATCCCTTCCAGCCCTTGAGTTCTTGTTTGACAATTTCGCGCATCAAGCGTTGCTGTGCCTGCACAGTCAGCGTGCCATCAATCACAGTCAGGCCAAACTCATCCACCATCCGATCATATTCCTCCAGGATACGCGCCTGGAAGAGCTCAAAACTTTCAATGCGGCTTTCAGAGAGCTTCAGGTCCATACCTGCTTCATAGTATTTCAGATTGGCTCGGGCACTGGTGATGCGCTGGATGGCCACATCCAGGGGCACCCTGAAAAACAGGGCTACGTCAGGCTGCATGGCAAAAGAGTACAGGTTGCGCACCCAGGCACGATCCACACCCCTGGCCACATCCCGCCCAAAGGCGGTATAAGCATAACGGTCCGCCAGGACGATCACCCCGGCTTTGAGCAAGGGCAAAATCCGGTTTTCCCAGCGGTCGGCAAAATCGGTGCATTGCAAGAGGCTGAAGGTCGTAGGGGTGAAGGACTTGCGCTTCTTGGCGCGTTTGGTGGTGCTTTTAACCAGGCCCGAAGAGTTCCATTCACTGAAATAGACAGAGTGTCCCTGCGCCCGCAGCCACTTATACAGCAGATCGATCTGGGTCGACTTTCCGCTGCCGTCAATCCCTTCCACAATGATCAATTTGCCCGGCGTATCATTTTTTCTCAACATGATGACCCTTTCCCGCTGAGATGCTTAGGAGATGATGAACATTATACTTGATTTGTGTCGTAGATATTATCACAAGAGAATAAAGAAAAACCACCGGCAGATAACGGCCGGTGGGATATGCGTGTGTATTCAGATCAGGTAATTTTATTCTTCGTCCTCGTCATCATCCCATTCGTCATCCGAGGTGTCGATCTCCAGCAGTTCGCCAGTGGCGATGAAAATTGTCCGTTCGCAGATGTTCGTCACCCGGTCTGCCATGCGTTCGATATTATGCACAACCCACATAATGTAGTTCGAATGATCAATGATATCCGGGTTGGCAATCATCGCTTCCACATTCTTGCGGTAGATGAGGTTATAAAGCTCATCTACCTGGTCATCATCCTGGGGAATGCGGTTGGCTGCGTTGACATCCTCGGCAATAAAGGCACCCAGCGCCCGGTGGAGCATGCCCACTGCCAGGTCACCCATGCGGCTGATCTCCCGGACGGGCATGGGGGTATCATCTTCGCCGATTTTGAGGCTGATTTTGGCGATGCCTTTGGCATAATCCCCCATGCGTTCCAATTCGGTGATTACCTCGAGGATGGCTGCCAGCAGGCGCAGGTCGTGCGCAATCGGCTGCTGAGTGGCAAACAAGATCAAAACCCGGTTTTCGATAGCATAGCGTTTTTCATTAATCGTTTCATCACCATGGTAAACGCGCCTGGCAGCTTCATGATCACGCCGCTTAAGGGCATCTATGGCGTTCAACATCGCCTGTTCTACCATGCTTCCCAGCAAAAGCACTTCATCCTGTAAATGATGAATTTCGCGATCTAAAGTTTGTCGAGGCATAATGGCTCCTGGCAATGATTTTGATTGTCTAGATATTTTATAATATTCTACCCGAAACGACCAGTCACAAATTCATCAGGTGGTTGATTCTGGGTAGGCCCGGCAAGCCTCAATTGAACCCTGGCACCCTGTTTCGCTACCTGCGATAAGCGAGATGGCTTGGCGGGTGTATCAAACGAGGAATCTGGCCCAGAGCAGATCCATCAAGTAATCCTGGACCACAAAAAAATGACCAATCATCACCGGCCTGATTTCATATCCGTACAAGAATCTTAGCATGGATGTGTTTACAGCAGTCAATAAAGGGGTTAAAAATGATTTAAATCGGGTAAATGTCCGGTTAACATCAGGCAATCGGCAAAGAGAAATAAAACGTACTCCCCACCCCCTCTTCGCTCTCAGCCCAAATGAAGCCCCCATGAGATTCCACCATATGCCTGGCGATGGAAAGCCCCAGGCCAGTGCCCCCGCCCGTGCGGGCGCGATCCGCTTTGTAAAAACGCTCAAAAACACGCACCAGATCTTCCTTGGGGATCCCTACCCCTGTATCTTTGACATAGAAAACAATAAATTCGCCATCTTTATAGGCAGAAAGCGCAATCCGACCACCAGGGGGCGTGAATTTGGTCGCGTTGTGGATCAGGTTGATCACCACCTGCGTGATACGATCCGGGTCTGCAAAAACCGCTGGCAGGCCTGGCGGACAATCCAGAACCAGCTCAAGCCCTGCCCGCTCAACCTGCAGTTCCATGCGCTCTCTGGCTGGCGCCAGCAGGCCGCAGGGTTGGATGCGATGAAACGAAAGAGGCACCTTGCCGGATTCGATCCGCGACAGCTCCAATAACTCGTTGACCAGCTGGGTAAGGTTATCAATTTCTGTTTCCATACGCAGGAGAAAGCGTCTGGCCGCAGGCGGGTCTTCCAGGGCACCCTCCTGCAAGGTTTCACTGAGCGCTTTCAAGCTGGCCAGGGGGGTGCGTAGCTCATGAGAGACATTGCTGATGAAATCACGCCGTACCGTTTCCAAACGGCGCAGTTGGGTCAGATCCTGAAAAAGGATGAGCGTACTACCCTTTTCAGTGGTCTCCAGGGGCATCCCGGTCACCTGGAGGAATAAATGCTGCGGACCAATTTCCAGCATGGTGGTTTGCCGCTGACCCGCTCTCGCCATCCGCCACAGGTCAACCAGCTGGTGATAGCGTACCACCTCAACAACTGAGCGCCCCAAGCCTTTATGTCCGTCAATTTCAAACAGCCGCTCAGCCGCTGGATTCAGCAATTGCACCCGGCCTTCCATATCGGCAATCAGCACACCATCAGTCATCTGGTTAAGCACAGCAGAGAGCTTGGCGCGTTCACTGGTCAGGGCGTCTATTTGGGCCCCCAAATGCTGGGCCATCTCCCTGATCGCCTGGGTTAAGTCAGCTATTTCAGGCGGTGCTTCAGGGAATTCAAGATTGTTGAAATTTCCCGAGCGCATCTGCTGCGCCGCAATGGTCAGCTTCTCTACCGGCCTGAGTGAGTTATCATAGATGATGACCGAAAGGATCACCGCCAGGAGGACCGTTATCAAAATCACACTGACCCACAGCCCCCATAACGAGGTGAGTCCCGGCTGAATCATCCCTGACGGCACTTGTATCTGCACAAACCCCACCTGGCGGCCATCAGCGCCCGTCACGCCCGTGATGACCGTCAAACCCTGCCCATCAGTGAAGACCATCGCGCCCTCACTAAACATAGCTTCAACTACACTCGTGGGGGGACGATTGGGAGTGGCGTCAGAAGACGCGCCTAAAACAGCGCCCTCGTATCTGAAGAACACAACATCAATCCCCAGAGTGTTTCCATATTGTTCTGCAACTTGATTTAGGTTGACAGTCTCATTTGGCCCCCCATAAAAACCAGCAGCTTCGGATGCAATCAACCGGGCGATATTTTGAAAGTGAGCTTCCCACCGGGATTGATGCTCCCGACGGAGCATAAGCTGGCTGGCCAGCCCAAAGACGGTTACCGCAACTGCTACCAGGATTATAAAGGGGACGACCCGCCGCCAGCCAAAAAGATGCCGCATTCATCATCCCTCAAAACGATAGCCTGCACCCCGCACTGTGATAATTCGCTCGGGGTTGGCCGGATCAGCTTCGATTTTCTCGCGCAGCCAGCGCACATGGACGTCCACCGTCCGGCTGTCGCCGATGAAATCCCAGCCCCACACACGCTCAAGGATGAATTCACGCGAGAGCACCTGTCCCTTGTGCTGGGCAAAAAAGGTCAATAACTCGTATTCCTTCGGTTTAAACGGCACCACCTGCTCGTTAACTTTGATCTCACGCCGGGTCATGTCGATGCACAGATTGTCAAAGGTCATGATCATTGCCTCAGGCCGCGCTGCCTCTGCTTGTGAGGCGGCCTCGCGGTCCAATCGGATGCGCCGCAGCATGGCTTTTACCCGGGCAATCAGCTCTCGCATGCTGAAGGGCTTGGCCAGGTAATCGTCAGCCCCAACCTCCAAACCCACCACACGATCAATTTCATCATCCCTGGCCGTCAACATCAGCACAGGTGTTGACATCTCCTGACGCAGGATGCGGCACACCTCAAACCCATCCAAACCGGGCAGCATCACATCCAGGATGATGAGGTCCGGCTGATTCTGGCGGGCCAGTTCAATCGCTTCAGTCCCGCTTCCGGTCGTCTCAACATCGTAACCCTGTTTTTTCAGGTTATAGGTTAGGGTCTCTTGAAGCGAGATTTCATCATCCACAACCAAAATTTTTTCAGCCATCGTTTTATTTCCTCATTTCATCAAGGATTAAGGCAAATTTTTCCGCAAAATCATCGCGTGAAAATTGTGATTCTATTAATGATCTTCCATACATACCCATTTTACGACATTTTTCGGGGTTATTAGCCATTTCGCGAATGGTTTCAGCCAGCGCATGGGGATCTCCCGGCTGGACAAATACACCCGCCTGGGCATCCTCCACCACCGTGCGGATCACGCCGTCAATAGCCAGGATCACCGGCCGGCTGGCTGCCATGTAATCAAAGACTTTGTTGGGGTAAGTGGTTTTATACATCTCAATCGGTTTTAGAATAGCCAGGCAAGCATCCGCACCGGCCAAAGTGGCAGGCATCTCTATCTTCGGTACGGGCGGTAGGAACATCAGGTTGTTCAGACCTCGCGCATCCGCATTCTGACGCAGACGGTGCTTTTCTTTGCCTGAACCGACCAGGACAATCCGGATGCCGGGTTCATCCCGCAATAAATCAGCCGCATCGAGCACCACATCCAAATCATTCGACATGCCATGCGCGCCGGCATACAACACCACAAAGCACGCCTCTAACCCGAATTTCTTCCTGAAAACTTCACCCGACGCAAAGGGGTCAAACATGTCCGGGTCTGCGCCATTGGGCACCAGGGACACCTTCTGGGCGCCGCGTTCAGAAATATGCTGGATAAACCCGGGGGAATTCACCACCACCTGGTCGGCGTGGCGGTACAAGAACCGCTCTAACCCTTCAGAAATCCTGATTAAAAACCGGTTCCGCAGCACACCCACAGCCACCGCAAAGGCAGGCCACAGGTCACGCACCTCCAGCAGAAAGGGCACACCCTTCAAGCGGGCCAGCAGCCAGGCCGTCGGTGCCTGGAAGATCGGCGGGGTGGTTCCCCAGACCAGGTCTACTTTGCGAACAAACAAGCCCTGGATGAAAGCAGATATCATGAAGCTGATAAAGCTTAATACACGCCAGATAAACGAGCGATGCAGGGCAGGCAGTGTGTAACTGCGGATGATGGTCACCCCCAGGTCATCGACCTGCTTGCGTTGGCGGCGGCCGCCATCAGCGCCTGTCAGGTAGCTAACCGGGCTGGCAATAATCGTGACCTGATGGCCGCGCCCTCTGAGATGTCTTGCTAACTCGTGATGGCGCGTGCCGCCAGGTTCATCCAGCGCAGCAAAGGCCTGATGGATCAGCAAAATATGCATATTGTTAACATTTTACTCGAAATCCCCCCCTATGGTTCACTGCAAATCGGTCAGTCAAAAAATTGCCAGGTGGATGTCAACAACATCGGCAGTCGGTCAATCCGGACGGCAACCAACAGCAACGTCGGCACCTTAACGCCGTAGGTCGGCGAATACCACCCCCAGGCGGGCTTGGCCGGCATGGTGCCCAAAACTGTCTCACCACCTTTAAAGAGATAAAAGTGGTCTGCCCCGGCAATATGCAGTGTGAACCCAAATTCTGGCCCGGTAACACGCAACGTGTCTTTGCCTTCAACTGCCCAATCCCAGTCTGGCAGCAGCCATGTCAGGCAAACCTCGTGATACCTGGCATCCTGTTCGCCATAGGGATTGACGGCATCCTCCACCGCCCAGCCGTTTTCCACTCGAGAGAGTTTGCGCTGGTGAGCCATTCTCAGCTTGGCATAACCGTCGTGCTCAGCCTTCACCCAATCTGACTGGCCATCCTCGCCGAGCGTATGTCCCAAAACATCCGCTTGTGCCCACTGTAGCCACAGGAATCGTCCAGCCAGGGTCATCTGCTCCTGTCCATCAACCGTCAGCGTGTTATGAACCTTGCTGCTCTGAAGGGCATTGTCCCAGGGTGATGGGGCATTGTAGTGATATGTGCCGGGGTCAAGGGCCACATTGACTCCCCGCCACCACAAATCCACATGTAATTGATCTGCATGGGAAGGGCGGTCAGAAAATTGCGCTGCCCGTAAGAATCCCCGGCCTTCGCCCGAAGCCACACGCAGCATATCGGGTGCTTGGGGCTGATGATGATCAGACCCTTCGGGCAATTCAAGGTCAAACCAATCCCCCATCTCATGCAGCTCACCTTGCTGGTAAACCTGCAGACCTAAAAAAGCACGCCCGGCGGCATCTACCACTGGCCTGTAATCCGGATAAGGCTGAGCTGTTAAAGGAAACAGGTAAGCGCCGTCATTAGCGCCGAGGTTGGGCGCGGCGCCCGTGTCCGGATCGGCTAAAGCCCACAACCAGCGGGTTCCCGCCGCGAGCCGCGTCAGGGTTTCAGCCGGCCAGTCCGCATCCCCCGCCTCCCGCCGGAGATGATCCGTAAACAGCGCCAACTGCAGCATCAAGCGATGATAATTGACGCTGTGCTGCATATACGTGCCGGTTTCAGAAATTTGGTGCTGGAACCCCCAATTTAACCATCGCCAACCCAGTTGACGCCACTTTCCTGCCTGGGGGTGGGTCGGCAGGTAGATCCCGGCGGTATACAGCCCGGCTGCTTCAGCCAACAAGTGGTTGTTATTCTGCGCGCGGGCGTAAGCCAGGGTCGGCGGAATCCGCGCTGCATGCTCGGCAATTGCGGTCCATAACATCCGGCGGTTTTCGGGGGTCGAGGCCGGTGCATCAGCCAGCACCCGGTCACAAAAGACCAGTGCCATCAACCGGATGGCAACTTCCTGGGCCGACTGCCACTGCCGCCCTGTATTCGGCGGATGCACATTCAAAAATTCCTGCGTCTTTTCCCAAAATGCTGTGGCATATTTCGGATCGCGGCTGAAGGCAAAAGCCCGCGCCAGCGTGATCGCCCAGCCAAAGCGAGCCGGTTCCCAGATGACCTTGAGATCCTCCTCAGGCGGGCGCCTTTCCAAATGCGTCCAGTGCGCATTGGAGGCACCCGCATCCAGGTTTAGGGGGACCGGTTCCCCGCCAAACAAGCGCACCTTTCCCCGGCAAACCTCATCTGCTGTAGCTAAAGTAAGGTCGATGGTGACCTGACTGACCTGCGGGACCTGCACCAGGGGCGGTAACCCGGGCTCACCAGGGTAATCATCCTTGAGGCTGGGCGTCACCCTTCGGTAATACCCGCTGCGCAACCCGATTTGATAGCGCGCAAAGTACCAGAGTTTGCTCAATCCCAACTCGCGCAATGCATAAATGAATTTTAAGTAGGTCTTCATTTTAATAAAATCGCTGTTACGGGCTGCTTCAAAGGGTCGGGAACCAAAAGGCTGCGCATCATATGCGTGGATTAACCATCTTATTTAGGCTCAATCCGCACTGCCTCCCCGCTGCGCAAGGCGTCTAAGGCAGCAAAACTGGCGCGGCTCACACCCAGTAACTGATCATAAGGGATGGGCGGATCACCCTGGCCCTGCACAGCCGCCAGGAAAGCCTGCCAGGCTTGCTTATGTCCCTTATCCTGCCGCAGCCAGTGACGTTTTACTTTGCGCCGGCCTTTCGAGATCAGCTCCAGCTTGCGCCAATCGTGCAATGCCGCCACCCGGCCGCCGGTAAACACTTCAAGATGCTCCTTGGGATAGGATTTGTCGCCGTTGGCCAGGTAGCTCACCACACCCAGGGACTGATCGGGGAAGCGGAAGGTCATGACGACATTGTCTTCGCAATACTTGCCACTATCAGGCAACCCCTGGGCGATCACCTCAACGGGATTATCGCCCACCAAGAAGGTCAGAAAATCAATGAAATGACAGCCCTCTCCGATGATCCGGCCGCCTCCCACCTCTGGATCATTCAGCCAGTGGCCGGCGGGCAGCACGTTGGCATTCACGCGGAAATGCGCATACAAAGGCTCATGGCGCTGGTCGATAAATTTTTTCAGTTCTTTGGCCAGCGGTGCAAACCGGCGATTAAAACCAAGGGTTAGCATGGGCTGGCCCTCCATCAACAGGGCGCTTTCAACCTGTTCGAGCTGATCCCGGTTGATGGCCAGGGGTTTTTCACAGTAAACATGCTTGCCCGCCTGAAACGCGCTCAGAATTTGCTGACTGTGAAGGTCATGGCGGGTGAGGATGGCGATCATGTTAATGGCCGGGTCATCCAGCAGGTCTTCAGGCTCGCTGGCGGCGTAGCCGAACCCATAACGGCGGGCGCCGTAGTGTGCACTGACGCCAGAGGCCGAGACAATACCCACCGGTGCAATCCCGCCTACCTTTTTAACTACCGGCAAAAAGGTGGAAAGCGCATAATTTCCTGCGCCCAACACACCCAACGCCAATATTTCCCCGGGTTTTACCCGCACAGCAGGCGCAGTTGGATTGGGGACTCGGCGTTCCTTCGGCAGGTCCTGCTCAGCATAGGCCAGGAGCACCCCCAGGTAAGGCTGGTCCCCGGTGATAATCTCGTACGCACGCACACCCTCCTCAATAGGCACCCGGTGTGTGATTAACGGGGTCACATCCAGCTTGCCCTCTGCCAGCAGGGTCAGAAAGGATTCGATGTTGCGTGCTTCAGTCCAGCGGACATACCCAATGGGGTAATCGTGAGCTTTCTCTTCGTAGCGCGGGTCATAGCGCCCGGGTCCATAGGAGCGCGAAACAATCAACCCCAATTCTTTTTCGTAGTAAGGTTTACGGGGCACCTCCATTCCCACCGAGCCAACCACCACCACCTGGGCGCGGTCACGGGCGATTTCGCCCGCCAGGATCAGCGGGTCGTTATCAGATGTGTCCGCACAGATGATGACCGCATCCAGGCCGTAACCCTGGGTAAAGGCTTCGGCAGCCTCCAGGGCTTGCCCCCGATCCACAGCTTTATTGGCGCCCATGTGCAGCGCCAGGTCAGCGCGTGTCGGGTCAAGGTCCACACCCAACACCTGGCAGCCAGCCGCCCGGGCAATCCCGGTGGTCAGCAGGCCCAGTAACCCCAAACCGACCACCCCCACCCGCGAGCCAACTCCCACCTCAGCCAGGCGGAATCCCTGCAGGGCAATCGCACCGATGGTCGCAAAGGCGGCCTGCTCAAAATCCACTGCGTCAGGGATGGGCACCATTAAATTCTGCGGTACCACGGCATATTCAGCGTGGACGGCATACCCGCCTCCCGCACAGGCCACCCGGTCACCCACCTGGAAGCCCTTTAAGTCCGGCCCCGTTTTAATAATCGTTCCAGAGGATGAATAACCCAAAGCAAAGGGCTGATCGAGCTTATTCATCGCCGCCTCAATGGTGGAGAGCAAACCTTCACGCTGTGCTTTATTAAGCACCTGGCGCACCAGGTCAGGGCGGGAGCGAGCCTTGCCGAGCAAACCCTGTTTGGCAAAGGACACCAGCATGCGCTCTGTTCCCGCAGAGACGAGGGAATTCGCCGTTTGGATCAGCGCCATCCCTTCGCCAGGGTTCGGGATCGGTACCTCTGCCACCTGAGCCTGGCCAGTTTTCATGTGTTGTAAAAGTTGTTTCATAAGATTACACTCTTTAATGTTTCGGTATGTTACTACGATTATAGCGCAAACCCGGTAAAAAACAGCCCTGCATTTTTACCAGGCCCTGCACTATTGATTAAAACATAGCTAAAATTAAATAAAAAAAGGTTGCCTTTGGTGGCAACCTCGTTCATACGTTTTAGAAAATCAGTCTTTGGATGTCTTGTTTGTCTCAGCCTTAGCCTCAGTTTTGTCGTCTGCCTTGCTTGTCGTTTCTTTCTTAGCGGATTCGTCTTTATCCGTATGATAAGATTGGCCAGACGGCGAGCGGTTGTCTGTGGCATAAAAGCCCTTGCCTTTGAACACAATTCCTACCGGCTGATAGACTTTGCGCAAAGCAGGCTCACTGCACTCCGGGCAGATATGAAGCGGCTCTTCAGTGAACTTCTGATATTGATCAAAGCGCACACCACATTTTTCACATTGGTAGGTATAGGTTGGCATAAGGAACTTCCTGTCTATTGACCTAAAAATTATATTACCCTTACAGATGAATGGCAAGTGCTGCCCCGGCGGATTAACAGATTTCTTACAGGGAGCTTTAGTTAGCGCCCTTGACCGACTGGGGCTTATGGAATAGAATTTAACCCCTGAAACAAGCCCTCGTAGCTTAATGGATAGAGCAACTGCTTGCGGAGCAGTAGGTTGTGCGTTCGAATCGCACCGAGGGTATATTTACTTTATTACCTCATCCACAGCGATTAGCCAGGGATGAACACACTGTAAAAACCCCATGCGATGCCATCATGTACACAATACCAGGTTTAGGCGACCAGTGTTTTGTTTTAACAAAACCGCATTAACCCTCACCCCGCCCATACATAACACAAACTGAATCGAATCGATACGCTATGTCTACAGCAACTAAAGCCAAATCCACCACAACATGGTCAGTCCCCCTGATCCTGCTGGTGGTGTGTATCTTAGCCTACGGCTTATTGATCCCCGACCTGGGTCTCTACTGGGACGACCTGCCCTACGCGCTGGTCAACCACCGCTTTGGCCCGGCGGGTTACCCGGACTTTGTGGCCTCCGACCGTCCGCATTCCGCCTGGGTCTTCATGGGGCTGACCTGGCTGTTGGGTGCAAACCCAATCGGGTACCACATTTTTGGCCTCTTGCTGTATTGGGGGTGCGCCCTCCTGTTTTGGCTCCTCCTGCGCCAGGTGTGGCCGCAGCATGAAAACGAGGCCCTGTGGGCCGCGCTGCTGTTTGCCGTCTACCCGGGTTTTTTGGGCCAACCCAAGACCATTATCTACAACCACCACTTTTCAGCCATGGCGCTGTACCTGTTTTCGTTAATCGGCACAGTCAAGGCTGTGCAAGTGTCACAGCGTGAAGGGGGCATTGCAAAGTCCTGGCGCTGGCATCTGCCGGCTGTTTTAGCCGCGGGCCTGAGCCAATTCACCATCGAATACTATATCGGCTGGGAGGCCGTCCGCCTGGTTGTGGTGTGGATACTCCTCGCCCGCCAAAACACCAGCCTCACATCCCGCCTTCAAAAAAGCCTGCTGCACATGGTACCTTACGGCCTGGTGACTTTAGCCTTCCTGATCTGGCGGGTTTTTATTTTCAGGTTCCCAACCTATCAGCTCCTGGGCGGTGAGGGCGCAAACATTGTGTCCCTGGCTTGGTGGCGGGATGTCTTCACCCAGGTTATTGATGCGCTCGTCGTAGTGTGGGGTTATGCATTCCCGCGCCTTTCCAGCCAGGATTACAGCCAAACCTTCTGGCTGGCATACTTGCTGCTGACCATCTTTGCTACAGTCTTGGTGTTCTTTTTCCTGCGCTTTTTCCACCGCAAATCGCAACAATCTGAACGTAATCATTTCCAGCAAAAGAAGGCTGATTTTGGCCTCCCTGCAGTGCTGATGGCCCTGGCTGGGATTGGTTTTGCCGGTTGGCCGTTTTGGCTGGTCAACCTGCAGCTGAACATTGGAGGCCATTTTTACAGCCGTTTTACTTTGGTCTTCATCCCTTGGGCAGCGCTGTTTTGGGTCGGGGTGTTTCACTGGATTGCGCCGGTGTTTAAGTCCTGGTCAAAGGTTATCACCGCCGGCCTGATCGCGTTCTTAGTGGGTGGTTCAATCGGCTGGCATTTTTGGAATGCCAATTTATACCGCAACCAATGGGTAGATTTGCAGCGCTACTTTCAGCAATTGGTGCGCCGTGCCCCTGGATTGGCGCCCGGGACGATCTTGTTGATCAACGATCTGCAATCCCTCAGCCTCTACCAGGATGATTCCCTGACCGCACTGCTCAACTGGACCTATGCGACGGAAAACAAGACCAATGAATTTGATTTTGCCGTGTTTTACCTCAGCGTGCGCCTGGGGTTAGAGTTCCCTACCCTCGAGGCCGGGTGGCCTATTGAGAAAGATTTTCGCTCTTTTCACTTTTCCAGTTCAACCGACAACCTGCTGGTTGTCCA
The DNA here is from genome assembly GCA_047921135.1 of Candidatus Brevefilum sp. Classification (GTDB taxonomy): domain Bacteria; phylum Chloroflexota; class Anaerolineae; order Anaerolineales; family Anaerolineaceae; genus Brevifilum. The sequence goes on along the minus strand of JBLRWR010000001.1, from coordinate 17,294 downwards.
TTCAGAACCCCCAGACTGCTTGCGCGTACTGGACCCAAACCGGCCAGACCGCAACCCGCTCATGCTGCCCAAAGCCATGTCTGAGGCTATTCCCCTTTCCAACCTGGACCTGATCCAAACCGACCAAACGCCGGGGGCAGCCTTACCTGAACATTTATTTGAACTGGAAGAGACCGATTACTGGTGTATTTACTTCCAGGATGCAGAGCTGGCATCCCAGCGGGGAGATTGGGCGCGGGTGGCCGAAATCGGTTACCAGGCTTATGCCAGTGACGACCTAGCCAATGAGCTGACCGAACATTTCGTGTTCATCGATGGCTTCTTGCGCACCGGCGATATTGAAACTGCCCTTTCGATCAGTCAAATGGTCAGTGAGGCTTCCGGTGGGGCAGTTGACGGGCGGATATGCGGCATCTGGCGGGGCACCGGCGTTGAAACCGGCCCGGGCTCAGCATTCGAACAGCTCTGCTTATCCAATTAATTTGCCTTTCGATTTTGTTTGCCTGTCAACGGGGGAAAACCGAATCTATCAGATTTCTTCTGAAACCACGCCTGTTTTGTAATTAGAAAATAAATTTTCATTTAATTAGGCAGATACACAGTATGCCCCTGCGTAAACTCTACAACCATTTGATAATTATGATAATTTAGACTATCATTATCATATATGTAAGTAAAACAAGCATGCAAGGAAATAATTATGTTAAAGAAATTCAAATTAACCAAAAAACGGCTCACCTACGTTGTGTCATTCTTGGTCGTAAAAATTCTAATCGTGGTGGGTGTGTTCACACCCACACTGTTCCGCCTGCCGGCTTTTGCACAGGACACCATTGACCTCCCCGCCTTAGAGCTGGCCCCGGTGGCATCCGGCCTGTCTCGGCCGATAAACATCACGCATGCCGGGGATGGCACCGACCGAATATTTGTCGTGGAGCAGGCCGGCCGGATTATGGTTTTGGAGGGTGAGCTCGGCCCCCGCCCCTTTTTAGACATCTCAGACCGGGTCGAATCCCCAGCCACCGGCGGGGGCAATGAGGAAGGCCTGCTCAGCGTGGCTTTTCCGCCCGGGTATGCCAAAAAGGGATATTTTTACGTCTACTATACCCAGCGCACTGGTGATAACGTCCTCTCCCGGTTTTCCATCACTGATGACCCCAACCAGGCCGACCAGGCCTCGGAACAACAGCTGCTGGTCTTCCCGCACCCGCAATACCGCAACCACAACGGCGGTCAAATCGCCTTTGGGCCGGATGGCTACCTGTATATCGGCACCGGCGATGGCGGCGGCGGCGGAGATCCACTGGGGAATGGACAGGATCCATCCTCGCTCAACGGCAAGTTGCTGCGCATCGATGTCGAGATGGACACCCTAAAAGCACAACCTTCCTTTCGGTTGAGCAAAATTTACTGGAATTACATCTGGTCTTCGCCCACAGAAAACCACAGCGACACCCCCTACCGGGTCCCGGAGGATAATCCCTTTGTTGCTGACCCAGAGTTTCGCCCGGAGATCTGGGCATTAGGCTTGCGCAACCCCTGGCGCTTTTCCTTTGACAGGGAAACCGGCGACTTGTACATCGCTGATGTGGGCCAGAACCGCTGGGAAGAGGTCAATTTCCAAACTGCAGACAGCATGGGTGGTGAAAACTACGGCTGGAACATCATGGAAGGCGAGGAATGCTACGGGGCAAATATGTGCGAGACAGAAGGTTTAACCTCGCCCGCGTACGTTTACCCGATTTTTTCATCTTCGGATTGCTCGATCACCGGCGGGTTCGTTTACCGCGGGCGCGCTTACCCCGCCCTGGATGGGTTGTACATCTATGGCGATTTTTGCAGCGGCAGGATCTGGGGCCTGCACAACAATGGCAATGCCTGGCAGAGCGGATCCCTGGCCAACGCGAACTTCATGATCAGCACCTTTGGAGAAGACGAACAAGGTGAGGTCTATGTGGCGGACATGACCGGCGGCGGGGTATATCAAATCACGCTGCCCTAATTGCAAACGAAAGCATTTATACACATCACATAGCAAATACCCATCTGAGTACATTTTTGCAGCCATCCACCAACGATAGGCTGTTGTTCATGTGTTGTACAGATCTAAAAGAAAAAGGCCCCATTGCATTGAGGAAGATAACCACCTCAACAATGGGGCTGTTTATTTCTTGCCCACTGGTTGAAAAATCGGCTATAATCACGCGCTAGTCCTGATCGCTGATTGGGAAATCGCTTACCCGTATAGATTATTCGTGAAAGAGCCTCCATGACAAAGAAAATTTACTACATCAATGGCATGCATTGTTCGGGTTGTGAAACCTTTATTGAACGGTCACTCCGGGAGATTAAAGGGGTTGAGGATGCCAAAGTGTCCTTAGCCGGCTCACAGGTTGAAATCCAGGCCAAATCTCAGCGGGCGCTGCCCACCCTAGAAGAACTCAATCAACGTTTTAATAAGCATGGCTACTCATTTACGGAACAGCCGCACAAGAAAACACTACAACCCAAGAATTTAGCAGCGGTCATCGGGATTTTTGCCCTGATCATCCTTCTGTTTTTCCTGGCAGAACGATCCACGCTGCTTAACTTTCTTTATGTCGATTCAGATTCGAATTTCGTGGCCTATCTTCTTTTCGGTATAGCCGCCGGCTTTTCCAGCTGTGCCGCCCTGGTTGGCAGCCTGCTGCTCTCGGTGCAAGAAAGCTGGGCAAACCGCCAACCCAGTCATAAAAAAGGCAGTTTTTATCCCTTTTTCCTGTTTAACAGTGCCCGGGTGGTTTCGTTTGCCGTTTTAGGCGGGATGCTGGGGTTGCTGGGGGGCGTATTTCAGTTTTCATTGCAGGCCACAGCCGTGCTGACCATCCTGATCGCTGCGTTGATCTTCATCATTGGGATGCAAATGCTGGGCGTGCCCTTTTTCCAGAAAATTCCCCTCAACATGTCCGGCCAATGGGTCAGCCGGGTGACCAACAAACCCTCCCTGCAGGAAAAATTCATGCCAATATTAATGGGGGCGATCACATTTTTTGTCCCCTGCGGGTTCACCCTCATCGCCCAGGCAGGGGCACTCCGCTCAGGCAATTTTATCGACGGTCTGACCATCCTGCTGGCCTTTGCATTAGGAACACTACCTGTCCTCCTGTTTATCAGCTTTTCCAGCGCCAAATTGCACCAGAATCCCAGGTTTGCCCGATCGTTCAGGGTCTTATCGGGGTTATTGATCGTCTTTTTTGCGGCTTATACAATGATTTCACAAATCACCATGCTCAATCCATCGTCCCTGGGCCGGGAAGACGCCCCCAGCCTCTCAGCGCCAGCTGAGCTGATGAGTGAGGACACGCCTTACCAACTAATGCAAATGGAAGCCCGGGGGTTTGAGTACCATCCCGAGGTGATCACCATCAAAGCCCACCTGCCCACCAGGTTTGAAATTGACAGCAATGGCTCCCTCGGCTGTGCCAATGCCGTCTATGCCAGGGGGCTCTACCCGGATGTGATCATCCTCAGCCCGGGGCTCAATGTCGTTGAGTTCACCGCACCCGCCCCCGGAACTTACCAGATTTCCTGCTCTATGTGGATGGTGAAACCCATCACCGTGGTGGTGGAGTGAACCTGGACGTTTTGCACCGGTTTTAACCTTACCGCCGACAACCCTGAAAAGGGTAAATAATATTAAGAAACCGCCTTTGGGCGGTTTTTTTCTTTAATCAAAAAGCTGTGTGGGCAGTGCGTCCTTAGAGCAATAAATACCACTGGACCAGGTAATAGCCAATCAGCGCGGCCCAAATCCAGCTGTCAATGCGGTCCAGGATGCCGCCATGGCCCGGGATCAGGTTGCCCGTGTCTTTGACCCCCGCGGTGCGCTTGAACAGGCTCACCAGCAGGTCGCCCACCGGCGTCAGCAGGGAGAGAACCAGGCCCATCAAGGCACCCTGCCACAGGGGCGTCTCGCCAGGCAGAAAACCCACCGCTCGCCATAACAGCACCAGCAGGGCGCCAAAAACCGTCCCAGCCAGGGCCCCGCCCGCCAAACCCGCCCAGGACTTCCCCGGGCTGAGCCGCGGTGCCATCTTGCGCACCCCCAGCCACTTGCCGATGAAATACGCGCCCGAATCAGCCAGCCATACCGAGGGCAGCGCTGTCAGCACCCAGCCAAGGCCAGCTGTCATGCTCCGCAACGGGATGAAGGCCCCGCCCACCCAGCCAAGATAAAGCATGCCGGTTAGATTGAGGGCAAAGTTGAGGGCAGCACCCTGGCCACCCCGCTCATAATCGATCAGTGCGGCGATGGCGGTGGCCAAGATCAACAGGCTCAGCAGGAGCCCCAGGACTTCATTAGGGAAAAACCAGCGCTGGAGGACAATCAAAGCCACACCAGTCAACACAATGACCAGGGAAGGCCGCTGGCCAGTCAGATTGAACAAGCGCACATACTCGTAGGCACCTGCCAGCAAGATAGCCAGGATGAACAGGTTGAAGAGCCACCCGCCTATGTAGATCAGGATTAACACCAAGGGCACAAAGACCAGTGCTGCTTTTACACGTTGGGATAACATCAGGTGTGTTGAGTCAACCTCAGGCTTCTTTCAAGCCGCCAAAACGGCGATCGCGGCTGGCGTACGCGTCAACCGCTTTGCGTAATTCCGCTTCATCAAAATCGGGCCAGTAGACTTGGGGAAAATACCACTCCGAGTAGACCGACTGCCAGGTGAGAAAATTGCTCGTGCGCTGCTCGCCAGAGGTGCGGATCACCAGGTCAGGTTCGGGGATATCGCCGGTAAACAGATACTGGCTCACCAACGCCTCATCGACCGCGGCCGGGTCCACCCCGTCGGCCAGCATGCGCTTGATGGCAGTGATGATCTCATCCCGCCCGCCATAATTGAAAGCCAGCACGATGGTGATCTGGCGGTTGTCCTTGGTCAGCTCGATGGCGCCGCGCACTTTCTCCTGCAGGATCTTTGAGAGCCCGTCCAGGTGGCCGATATGCTTAAGGCGGGCACCCTCTGCGTGCAGTTCACCAATTTCGCGGTCAATCACCTCTGAGAGAATGTGCATCAGCCCGGTAATCTCCGCCCTAGGGCGGGACCAGTTTTCGGTTGAAAAGGCATACAGGGTCAGGTATTCAATGCCCAGGGCTTCACTGGCCCGGATGATCGTGCGTAAATTTTCTGTGCCAGCCCGGTGACCGGCCATGCGGGGAAGGCCGCGTTCCTGGGCCCAGCGGCCGTTGCCATCCATGATGATAGCCACATGCCGGGGGACATTTGATACGATTGGTTTTGTTTCTTCAGATGTCATTCAGGATTTACACTTCCATAATTTCGGTTTCTTTGCGTTCGCCTACTTCGTCAACTTTTTTATTTATTTTATCCGTCAGTTCCTGCAATTCTTTCTCACCGCGCTCTTGATCATCTTCAGAGATCAGGCCTTCTTTTTCAAATTCTCGTAAGTCGCGGATCAGGTCCCGCCGGATGTTGCGGATGCGCACCCGGGCCTCTTCCATCCGGTTGTTGACAACGCGCACCAGTTCACGCCGGCGTTCCTCGGTCAGCTGCGGCAGTGACAGGCGGATGACCTTACCATCACTATTGGGGGTTAAACCCAGATCAGAGACCATTATGGCACGCTCAATGTTCTTCAACGTTGAGAGGTCAAAGGGACGGACAAGCAGCTGGCGCGGTTCTGGAACGCTGATAGAAGCCAGCTGGATCAGGGGGGTATTGGCGCCGTAATATTCAACAGGCAGGCGCTCGATCAAGGCCGGTGAGGCACGCCCGGTGCGAATTCCAGAAAGATCTTCCTCCAATGAATCCAATGCGCCTTGCATTCGTTCGGCAGCTTCTCGCAAGATATCTTTGATCATGTTCTACCTCCTGTGGTTCAGTGCGTTTTCGTTGGTTAAGCATACAACAAATTTATATTCCCGTCTACCTTGCACATTAAATCCATGGGGCCATTGTCCCAGCCTGCCCACCCGTGTCGTGATCATTTTCTGTCACGAGTGGTTATTTCACAGATCAAGAAACCAGCCCTGAGAGATTCCCGGGCTGCACACCATCGTTGGTTTGGACTCAATTAAAGGCCCGCGCCGTCAACTGCAATTGGCGCATGGCGGTCTTCATCAGCGCCTGGCAGGTTTCATCCATTGCACAACTCCTGGTAATCCACCCGCGGCATCTGTATGTGGATGTCGATGCGGTCCATCAGCGGGCCGGAGATGCGCTTCTGCTAGCGCGTGGCCTTGGTTGAAGAACAGGTGCACGGCCGGGTCGGGTCGCCAAAGTACCCGCACGGGCAGGGGTTCATCGCTACTGCCATTTGAAAATATGCCGGGACGATCAACGAGCCCTGAGCGCGGGTAGTGTCTAGAATCTTGTGGTCTAGAGGTTCAATGAGCCTGACCAGCCGTTATTGCCCCACCCAACCCACGAAAAATTACGGTTAGTACAAGATGACAAGCCCCCCATGAAATCGCAACACAATTTGAATCCTAAATTATCAAAACTGCCCGGTAAACGGGCAGTTGACAAGTAAAAATATTCATTTATGCACAAGCGCGCGCAAATTTTCCTGGCAAGGCCCTTACCCCTCGTTCACCAAGGTGCCAACCTGCTCGCCGCGCAGGGCTTTGGGGAGCGCGGCCTCATCCCACAGGTTCAACACCAGGATGGGTAGTTTATTTTCCATACATAGCGAGATGGCGGTGCTGTCCATCACCTCCAGGCGGCGGTTGAGCGTGTCTATATAGGTGAGCTGTTCAAATTTTACGGCATCCGCATACTGATTGGGGTCTTTATCATAAACCCCATCCACCTTGGTGGCCTTGATCAGCACATCTGCATCAATCTCCATCGCGCGCAAGGCCGCTGCGGTGTCTGTTGAAAAATACGGGTTGCCCGTTCCGCCGCCGAAGATGACCACACGGTCCTTCTCCAGGTGGCGGATCGCCCGCCGGCGAATGTAGGGTTCAGCCACTGAGCGCATCTCAATGGCCGATTGAACCCGGGTCATCACATCTATGCGCTCAAAGGCATCCATCAGCGCCAATGCGTTCATCACCGTCGCCAGCATGCCCATATAATCGGCCGTGGCACGGTCCATACCTGCGTGCAGTCCGCTGCGTCCCCGCCACAGGTTGCCAGCGCCGATCACCACCGCCACGTCAACGCCCATCTCGTGCACTTGTTTGACCCGCTGGGCAATATCTGTTGCCCGGTTAGGATCAATTCCAAATCCGTCTTCACCTGCCAGCGCTTCACCGCTCAGCTTCAACAAGATCCGTTTGTAAACAAGATTATTTTCATTGATGGTCATCAGCCCTCCCAAATACGCTTGATCCTTTGGTAAAAAATAAGCCAACCTTGCGGTTGGCTTATCAGGCGATTATGCCAGTTCTTCCTCTTCAACAGTGCCAGACTCAGATCCCAGTTCCCAGCGAACAAACCGCCGGACGACGATCTTCTCGCCGAGCTTGATGACTTGCTGGTTGATCAGGTCCTGAACGGTCATGCTGCCATCACGCACATAGGCCTGGTTCATCAGCACCGTTTGCTCTTTATATTTCTTCAGGAAGCCCTCAACAATCTTGGGGATGATCTGTTCTGGCTTACCTTCCTCTTTGGCCCGTGCGGCTGCGATCTGGGCTTCGTGGTCAAGATCTGCCTGGGGGATATCTTCTTCGGTCAGGTAAAGCGGGTTGGCTGCCGCGATCTGCAGGGCCAATTCATGGGCCAGCTCAAGAAAATCGGGCGAGCGGCTCACAAAATCGGTCTCACAGTTGACCTCAACCATGACCGCCATGCGGCCTTCACCATGCGAGTAAGTCTCGATAATGCCTTCAGATGCATCCCGGTTGGCGCGTTTAGCAGCTTTGGCCAAACCCTTTTCCCGTAAGATGTCGGCAGCTTTATCGAAATTGCCATCAGCATCACGCAGCGCAGCGCGGCAATCAAGGATGCCACACCCTGTGGCGTCCCGTAGTTCTTTGATCATTTCAGTTGTAATTTCCATCGCTATTTTTCCTGTTTTTTCGTTGCTTGGCGCTTAGTTTTCTTCAACATCGTCGGCGGCGTCTTCAGCCACATCTTCCGCTGCAGCGGCTTCCTCAACCTCTTTGGCTGGTTCTTCCTCAACGGCTGCTGATTCTTCCTCGCTCACCGGTTCTTTTTCATCAAGCTCGCTGGCTACGGGGCGCTTTGTGCCAAGATGCTTCAAGGTTGATTCGCCCAGCAATTCCTCATCTTCTAATTCTTCATCGTCCTCAATGAAACGGCTGACACCCGCGGGCATCGGTGCGGCCTGCAGCTCTTCTTCTTCGATGTCCTTGCTGCGGATGGCCTTGCCTTCCATGACCGCATCGGCCATCTTCCCCACAATCAACTTGATGGCGCGGATGGCGTCATCGTTAGAGGGGATGATGTAATCAATGTTTTTCGGGTCACAATTGGTATCCACCATGGCAAGCACAGGGATATCCTTCAAATTGGCCTCGTGGACGGCTGTGTCTTCACGGATCACATCCACCACAAAGAGGATATCAGGCAGCCGCTTCATATTGCGGATACCGCTGAGCCGCTTTTCAAGGCGGGCGATATCCCGCTCAATCATCAGGCCTTCCTTTTTGGTCAACAGGTCCAGCTCACCGCTATCGCGCATGCGCTCAAGGCGCTCTAATTCGAAGATGCGCTGCTGGATGGTGACCCAGTTGGTGATTGTGCCGCCCAGCCAGCGTTCGTTGACGTAGGGCATACCGCAGCGTTCGGCTTCATCGCGGATCGTATCTTGCGCCTGGCGCTTGGTGCCGACAAACAGAATGTTGCCGCCATCAGCAACCTGATCGCGGACAAAAGCATAAGCTTCATCCAGCAATTGCACGGTCTGCTGCAGGTCGAGGATATGGATCCCATTGCGTTCCGTAAAGATATACGAACGCATCTTGGGGTTCCATTTATTGGTGCGATGACCAAAATGGACGCCGCTCTCGAGGAGCGCTTTCATGGTAACAACGGGTGACATGGTTAACTATTCTCCTTTGCGTTTTAACCTCCGCCTCCTTCTGGCTTGTCCCTCACCCATCATATGGGCACGCAGGACAAATCCGGAGGCGTGTGAATTGATGCTGCAAGTTCAATTTTACAGCGGTATGAGTATAGCATATGGCATGTTAAAAGGGAAGTGTACGCAGAGGTATTAGCCCTCATTTTTCAGCTGAGGAATCCCGCCGCTTCTACCTAATTCAGTAAACACCTCGCTCATCTGCACCGATCAGGCCTCAAGATCGCTTATAATACACCTGAACCATTTAACTACCCGTATCGAAGGACTCATGACCACATCCAAAGCTTATACCTATTACCACCCCATCACCGTCCGTTTTGCCGACCTGGACGCACAGGCCCATGTTAATAACGCTGTCTACCTGACCTACCTGGAGAGCGCCCGCCTCGGTTACTATGAACAGGCCGGCATTTGGCGCCCCAACCCAAGCATGCAAACTGGTATGGTTGTGGCGCATATCGATATTGACTACCTGGCGCCGATCCGCTTTGGCCAGGCGGTCCAGGTGGGACTGCGCCTGGGACGCATGGGCAACAAGAGTATTGCTCTCGAGTTTTTGATCGAATCGGTACCGGAGGGCACCCCCCTGGCGCGCGGCACTTCGGTAATGGTCCCGTATGATAGCGATGCGGGCCAGAGCATTCCCATCCCGGCGGACTGGCGCGAAAAACTCACCCGTTTTGAAGCACACAAGGGAGCAAAATGAAATTACCTGAAATTAACGTCAACGGCCTGATCAGCTTTTTAACCGCCTTGCTCGAGACGCCCAGCCCCACCGGGTTCACCGAGCGGGCTATCGCGCTGTGCGAGGATGAACTTGCCGCTCTGCCAGAGGTCACACTGGAAAGAACGCGTAAAGGCGCCCTGGTGGCCACCATTCCCGGCGAATCCGACGGCCCCTGGCGGGCGTTGACTGCCCATGTGGACACCCTGGGCGCGATGGTTAAGGAAATCAAGTACAACGGCAGGCTAAAGCTGACAAAACTGGGCGGCTTTGCCTGGAACACCGTCGAAGGCGAGGGCGTGACTGTCTTTACCCGGCCAGGGGATACTGTGCGCGGCAGCCTGCTGATCACCAAAGCGTCCACGCATGTGCACGGTCAGGATGTGGGCAAAACCAGCCGGGAGGACGACACCATGGAAGTGCGGCTGGATGCGCGCACGGCCAGCGCCGATGAGACCCGGGCTCTGGGTATCGAAGTGGGTGATTTTGTGGCCTTTGATCCCCGGGTGGAGGGCACACAAGGCTTCATCCGCTCAAGGCACCTGGATGACAAAGCTTGTGTGGCTTGCATGGTCTACGCGGCCAAAGCCATTTCAGAGGCTGGTTTAAAACCCGCCGTAACCACCATCCTGCATGTCAGTAACTATGAAGAAGTTGGCCATGGCGCAGCAGCCGGTATTCCGCCCCAGGTGGGCGAGCTGATCTCTGTGGATATGGCCGCAGTGGGTGATGGCCAGGCATCCGATGAGTTCCACGCCACTCTGTGCGTCAAGGACTCTGGCGGTCCCTATCACCATGGTTTGAGTCTGCGTTTGCGAGAATTGGCAGAAGCCTACGATATCCCGCACAAAATTGACATCTACCCCTATTATGGATCAGATGGCGAAGCCTTCTGGCGCGCAGGCGGTGATGTGGCCGTAGCGCTGATCGGTCCCGGGGTCGATGCTTCACACAACTACGAGCGCACCCACACCGAGGCACTCGTCGCGACGGTAAACTGGTGCCTGGCGTATTTATTGAATTAATTCAACCGCAAGAGTCCTCTTTACCATAAAACGGCTGGCTAAATCATTAGCCAGCCGTTTGCGAGAGGAGAGAAAAAGATACTGTTTGGTTGTTGTGTTGTGCTTATGGTAATAAGACGCTGTCGATGACGTGAATCATACCATTGTCGGTATAGATATCAGTGATGATAACTTCGGCATCATTGATAAAGACCTTGCCATCTTCCACCCGGATGGTGATCGTCTCGCCCAACAGGGTTTCAATTTCTTCCAGCAGGACCACATCTTCAGCCCACAGGCGGCCTTCCACCACATGGTAGAGCAGGATCTCTGTCAGGGTAGGGATATCTTCTAACAGTGCTTCTACCGTACCTTCCGGTAATTGCGCAAAAGCATCATCCGTGGGGGCAAAGACCGTGAAGCGTCCAGGACCTGAGAGGGCTTCTACCAGGTCAGCAGCCTGCAAGGCAGCCACCAGGGTGGTGAAACGGCCATCTTCCACAGCAATGTCCACAATGGTGCCCACAGAGTCGGGGGGCAGCAGGACAGTGTCGATGACGTGAATGACGCCATTGTCGGCCATGATGTCGGTGATGATCACCTGGGCATCATTAAGGTAGACCATGCCATCTTTAACCCGGATCTCAATGTCTTTTTCCAGCAGTGTTTCTGCGAATTGAAGTTCAACCACGTCTACTGCTAAGACTTCACCAGCTACCACATGGTAGAGCAGGACCTCGGTTAAGGTGGGGATATCTTCCAATAATGCTTCAACCGTTCCCTCTGGCAATTTCGCAAATGCATCTTCCGTGGGAGCAAAGACTGTGAAGGGGCCTTCGCCAGACAGGGTCTCGGCCAGGTCAGCGGCCTGCACTGCTGCCACCAGGGTATTAAAGCGGCCATCGGCTACTGCCAAATCAACGATGGATTGCAGCTCTGGTTCAGGCTCTTCGTCCACAACAGGGTCTTCCACTGGCGCAGGTTCGGGTTCCGGGGCTACTGCTGGCGCACAGGCGACAATCAGTAACGCCAGAACCAATAAAATAGAGACTGAATAAAGCGACTTCTTGTTGAACATTGTATTACTCCTTTTATATTAATTAATTTTGTTTATCGTTCATCTTTCCTAACTGTCTCAGATCGAACCGATTTTTCCAAGGAATTGTACAATGTATGTACAGTTTTTGGATGAGATCGTTCATTGTTCAATCTTTGTATAACCCGGATTCTACGCCGCCGAATCGGTCAAGGAGAGACCTTTGTAAAAAAGCCCCACTTTTAGTGAAAAATTTGACTTTCTGAGCCAATTTTTTATCAATTTGAAGTCAAAGTCACAGCTTTTCACCCACTTTGGATGAATTTTAGGATTTCTCGTTGAGTTTATCATTTCACCCAATGGGTGAATCAAAATATTTTTGATGGAGCCGCCGTGTTAAAATTTTATGTGAAAGAAAATAAGCCATAAGGATGTTACCATGATCAATAAAATCGAATTCTCAGCCAAAAATCTCACCTCAAATGCCGGTTTGTTTCTTTTGCTGGAGCAAACCAATAAAAACGGGATTTTTGACCTGATTGATCGTGATCTGGTTTTCGATAGTGCATCCACTAATAAAATAAAAATGAACCACATCAAAACCATGCTGTGTGGCAACTTCCTTGGAATTGATAAACTGGAGCGACTGAAGCTTCTGCAAAGCGATCCCCTCGTCAATGAGTTCAATATTTCGATCAAAGAGCCGGAAACAGTATCACGCTTTCTGGGAAACTTCAGTTACAAAACAACCTACATGCTGAGAGAAATCAACTTATCGGTGTTTGATAATTGCCTTAAGGCGCTTGAGATAAAAGCCTGAGTTACGAATGCAAAAGTCAGCATTTCCTGCGGGTCGCAGTAACTATTCTGTGTTTTATAGGTTAAACACACGGATGAATACAATAATCGAACTTATTTTTGCTTGCGTCCTGGCCTACCTGATCGGCTCGATCCCCTTTGGCTATCTGGCGGCCAAGGTTCGGGGCGTTAATATCCGTGAGGTGGGCAGCGGGAATATTGGCGCAACCAATATCGCCCGGACTTTGGGCTGGAAGCTGGGGGCTGTGGTGGGGGTGTTGGACTTTTTAAAAAGCTTCCTGCCGTCTCTGGCCGCCTTTGCCCTCTTTGACCCGACAGGTTATATCCTGCTGGTTTCGATCATGCCCCTTTTGGGACATGTCTTCCCGGTCTGGTTGCACTTCCGGGGCGGGAAGGGTGTCGCTTCGATCTTTGGGCTGCTGGGCGCCTATTTTGGGATCCCGACCATCTTGGGCTTTCTGGTGGTCTGGTTCCTGGTCGTCCGGCAAATCCGCCTGATGAGTTTGGTGAACCTGGCGGTGGCTTTGATGATCCCGGTTGCATTCTGGCTGAAGTATGCTCAGGTTGCGTTTATCCTTTTTGGGGTGCTGCTTGGGTCGATCATTTGGCTCACCCATCGGGACAATATCAAACGCTTGCTGGCTGGCCAAGAGAACAAGATCTGCCTTTAGCTTCTTCAGATTTAAAAAAATATGACGCTCAGGCTTTGATAGCTGAGCGTCTTTGCTTTTAATAATTCTTCCTGTCGTTAGATTTTCACCCACAGACGTCCCCCGTCGCCAGCCATGTAATTCCGGTTTAATGATTTTCCTTAGTTCAAGACCAGTGGTTAGCTGGGCATCAATGCCTTGAAATCATCCACCGAACCTCGATCATAAAAACATTGGAAAATTTGTTTTCCTAAGTCTGTCAGGGCATCCCACTCGTAGACCATCAGAGATTTTTGGAAAAAATCGTACAAAATTTCTGCGCCAGTGTCGTATGCGTCTTCTCCAACTTCAGGTTGGGTGTCCACTGCAAAAAACCAGCGTGAAAACAGGCGTCCTTCAATGTTGATTTGGTGTGGATATTCACCCAGCAGGGTACATCGGGCAGTCCTCAATTTTTCGGGCGAAAACCTGGCGTTTCCTCGCCTGGCAATGTATTCCCGCATCAGCCATTGGGGCATAAAACCAACCCGCCAAGCGCCCACATGCTGATTCGGCGTCAGCACATAACAGGTGTTCGGGCAGCTTTGAAACTGTTTCAACAGGAGGTTGGCCTGGATGGTACGTTTGCCTGTGGCAAAGGCCCAATAGGAACCCACACCTTCCGTCGAGAGGACCGTAGAATCCACGATACTGGGGTTATCAAACCCGCGGGGAGAGGCGAGGCGCCATAACCAGGCTAAGGCTGGCGGCAAAATATGGAAGAAGCCGACAATCCCATAGGTAGGATTTTCAGCTGTACAGGGCGGGGTGCGGATACCAAACGACCGAATATCCACTTCAACGGGTTCATCGACGATATTATGCATGATCCTGCGAGGGACAACCACCCTGGGGTTGGGACAGCGCTTATTGGGTTCATCCATGATGTGATCCCAGATCAAGGCAATGCCATCTGGCGCGGCATTGATATTGATAAATAGCAGCGGTTCAGAAGGCTCTGCGGTCAGCCTCTCTAAGTTGAGGTCTGTTCCATAATGCTTAATGTGATTGGTGCGAACAAACCAGGCCTCCTCGGCATCTGTGACGACCAATTTTCCGTTTTTCTGCAAGGATGGATGGCACAGTGCCATGTCGTCTGTCACTGGATGCAGGACGCAGGTACGGGGTTGCTCATGCAGCCTTTGTTCACCGGTGACCAGGTTCTCGCCATACAATAAGCGACCATCGTTCTCGCGGTGCGGATATTCCAGCATCTCACTTTTGCCCGCCCCACTGGCGCCTTCATGCATGATGGTTATTTCGTTATCATAGGGGGTCACCACGCGCACCGTCGAAGCATGGGCGGTCACCCAGCCTTCTTTTTCGCCCTGGTTCAACAAAATGCTATAGGCCGCTTTCTTCGCGCTCGGCCCAGGATATAAACTATACGAAAACACTTCATGCATGTCCTGCTTGCGATAATGCACCACGATCTGTTTTCCTTTGAGGTGGGTATAGCGGAAGGTGGGTGCCACGTAGATCACAGATTCAGGATGAAAATCGGCAGATATGTCTTCATAGGCGATTATCCCCTGCAGCAAAGCCAAGCCAAACCCAAAGAAACCGGCATTCGCTGGCGCGACCACCAGTGCATCCTTCCCTATGCCTGGCTTACCCGTGATATAGCCGTAGATCATGAGCGGGTTTTCTGTCAGCCACTCGAAGGTTTGCTGGCGCAATTCCGCAAATGAATAACCAAAAACGGAATAGAAGGTTGGTTGATCTGTGGGCTCATCATCACCAATGACCATGGCATCCGGATCCCGGCGGCGCATGTAGGGGGAGGGATAATTTGCCGATATCCCATTTCGTACACGAACCACATTCGCATCGATGACCTTGCTGAAACCGGGAATGTTGTACGAAACCTCAAAGGTCTTGCTGTTGGCGTCGCCACATGCCAAATCGAACAGTTCTTGCGTTGAACTGACGATCGTCACTTCGGGATTATGCTTTAGTACAGCAGCTAATTCATCAGGCGGATTATAGCGTTTCCAGTCTCTTTTCATGGTCACCTTCATTCACTTTAGAAAATTCGCTTGTTTGTGTGCCCGTTAATAGCATCTTTGATTAAGTCAGCCAACAAACTTGTGAGATTATAACTGCAATTTCAATCCAAAACACTTCAATATTCAATTTGAGAAAGTTTTGATGTGGCTGTATTGATCGACATTTTCGGCGTCACCAGTTCTTCAACCAGTGCCGTAGTGAGCGAGCGCGGGCGCTCTATCGATAGACCTAAGGCAATCAGCTGAGCTATTCACCTGGGACCCAAACTCGACTTATTTCAACGAACCCCCCTATTTCAGCGCCATCACAACGCCAAAAACACACAGTCACCCACCAGAGATCAAGGGTGCCCGGCTATTGGCGCTCTTGGGTGATTCCATCACGACGGATCACATTTCACCTGCCGGGACCATTCCTGCCGTCAGTCCAGCAGGAGAATATCTCAGGTCGCTTGGCGTCGCAGAATGTGATTTCAACTCTTATGGTGCCAGGCGTGGCAATGACCAGGTCATGATGCGGGGAACATTCGCCAACATTCGCCTAAAAAATAAACTGGTGCCGGGTGTGGAAGGAGGTTACACTCGCTATTATGCCGATGGTGACTTATTGACGATATTTGAAGCAGCCCAAAGATATCAAAGCGAACAGATTCCGCTAATCATTATTGCCGGCAAGGAATATGGTACAGGTTCCAGCCGGGACTGGGCTGCTAAAGGCCCCTACTTGCTCAAAGTGCGTGCGATCATTGCAGAATCTTTTGAGCGTATCCACCGCTCAAACCTGGTGGGCATGGGCATACTGCCATTAGAATTTATGCCTGGAGAAAATGCCGATGCTCTCAGTTTTCATGGCAATGAAACCTTTGCAATCCTCGGGCTTGATCAATTACGCCCTGGCGGCGTATGTGAGGTTCGGGTAGAACGAAAAGATGGAGATGTTGATACCTTCAAAGCTTTAGTGCGCATTGAAACAGAAGCTGAGCTGGCCACATACTTGGCTGGTGGTTTATTGCCAGAAGCCATATCTTGAAGTCCAGTGTAAACAGCAAGGCGTGATAAATTGGCTCTCCCAGTCGGTAACATGTCATTTATGTATGTTTCGCGCTAATAATGCAGTAAAATTGAACACAACCACACCAAAATGAGAACAAAAAGGGTCCGATGAAAAATTTCCTGATCGATATGGATGGGGTTTTAATCCAGGGCAAGACATTAATCCCTGGCGCTGACACATTCATCAACAAATTAATCAAACAAAAGCGTAAATTTCTCCTGCTGACCAACAACCCGGTCTATACGCCCCGAGATTTAGCCCACCGGTTACAGGAAACCGGGCTGCAGATTGAAGAAACCCAAATTTTCACCTCGGCATTGGCAACAGCAGCCTTCTTAGACCGTCAAAGGCCAAACGGTAAAGCCTATGTGCTGGGCGAGAGCGGCCTGACCCAGGCCATTCATGACATCGGCTATATCATCACCGACATCAACCCGGATTATGTCGTCCTTGGCGAAACCCATGCCTATAATTTCGAAATGATCAAAAAGGCCATCCGCCTGATCCACGACCACGGCGCCCGCTTCATCGCCACCAATCCAGACGCCTCTGGGCCCAGCGAAGGCGGTTTGGTTCCAGCCTGTGGTGCGATGGCAGCGCTGATCGAGAAGGCCAGTGGTGTGGCACCCTTCTATGTAGGCAAACCCAATGCATTGATGATGCGAACGGCGCTCAATTACCTGAATGTTCACTCTGAAAACACAATCATGGTCGGTGATCGCATGGATACAGACATTGTAGCTGGTGTGACCAGCGGCATGGAGACAATTTTGGTGTTGAGCGGAGTCACATCAGAAGAAGATATAGGGAAATTCCCCTACGTTCCAACCTATGTGAAGAAATCCGTGGCTGAAATCGAACCAAAGGATTTTGATGTTTGACGCTAGGCTTTTTAT